>JALXAI010000493.1 GCA_026992215.1 Desulfobacterales bacterium
CCAGTAACCTTTTTGCTTGAGGTTTTTTAGAGCACCAACCAGATTGACGACTCTAACCACGGGGGTAAACGAAGCAGCCCCGGCAGAAGTTTTGATTGCAGCAGGCGACATCGATACGCATCTATCTTTGTGCAATATCACTCCCTGCCCCCCGAAAGCGTTAACGCACCTGATAATCGCACCCAGGTTTCTTGGGTCATGGATTTCGTCCAGGGCCACCCAGAATGGCTGTCCTCCTGCCCCGTGCGATTCCAGCACTTCTTCCAGGCTGGCATAGCGGAAACCATCAATAACAGCCACAACCCCCTGATGCTTGTCCGTTCCGGCCTGCCTGTTCAGTGCTTTTCTGGGCAACCTGGTGTACTTGATCTTTTTTTTCTTCGCTTCCGAAAGCAACAGGGAAGTCTGAGGATCTGACAATCTCCTGGAAATGAGTAATTCTCTGATACTGGAGGGCTCCGCTTTCAGGGCAGACAAAACTGGCTTCAGTCCGTAAATAAAGTCCGGCATGGCCTCAATACAAAGTTTTTCGCACAGTCACTTCTCAGGTCAACAAATCAAGGAACCGCTTCAAGACATCGCGGGAATTTTCTTTCCTGCACCTCGTGGATTTAATTATGGAGATTATATTGTTCACTGCTTCCTCAAGGATATCATTTACAACAACATAGTCAAACCAGGGGGCTAACATGATCTCTTTTTCCGCTCCTTTAAGTCTTTGTTCCAGGGCTTCTTCGCTTTCCGTTCTTCTCTTTGTCAGTCTCTTTTTCAACTCTTCCATGGATGGTGGGAGAACAAATATTGTGATCAGTTCGCTCAACCGTGCCTTGACCTGGGAGGCGCCTTTAACATCGATGTCCAGTATAACATCATACCCCTGCGACACGAGTTCTTCGACATAAACCCGGTCCGTGCCGTAGTAGTTGCCGAAGACATTTGCCCACTCCAGGAAACGTCCCTGGCTTATCCTGTTCCTGAATTCATCTTCATCCAGGAAAAAATAATCCACGCCATCCTTTTCCCCGGGCCTGGGTTTCCTGGTTGTACAAGAAATCGAGTACTTGATATCAGGAGCAATTTTTTCTATGCGGCGCCTGATTGTTGTTTTTCCGGTGCCTGACGGAGCGGATATCACATAGAGCATCAAACATGTCTCCTGCCAGTATCAACCAGCAACTCTTACTTGCTGCCTGTTTCCTTGCTTGAGCCGTCTGTCGAGAATCTCTGAGCAATGGTTTCGGCCTGCAGACCGGAAAGAATAACATGGTTGCTATCAGTGATGATTATGGCGCGGGTTTTACGCCCCATGGTCGCGTCAATTAGCTTATTTGCCTGCCTGGCGTCTTCCTTCAAGCGTTTCATTGGCGCGGATGACGGTGAGACAATAGCGATAATCCTGTTGGCCACAACCGAATTCCCAAACCCTATGTTCAATAATTTAAGGTCCATGGTACCTCTCGCATCCTCATTAATGCCAAGATCAAATCATATTTCTTCCCAAGAAGAAAAACCCCACTTGCTCCAACCCGCAGACCTAAATATAATACAAATCCGCTATATATCAATTCTAAAATTCGGTAAAGCAAAAGAAACTTTTCAAATTGCCGGTCGAAGCACATCATAGCCCACGTCCTTGACGACTTCCTCGTGGCGAGCCAGTTCATCGAGGCTGAAGTTACCGGTAATATCCCATTTACCTACCTCATGTTCCTCGATACCAAGCAATTGTAAGAATTTCCAAGCCTGATGATCCCGGGGAGACTTATACCGGTCAATGTTTTTCAGGAGCTGATAAAAGGTTGCGACCATACCTTTGCGGAGCGTGAACACGTGTCCGACCACGACTCTTTTTCTTTTGCTTATTATTTCAACATTTTCCCTGGTAAGGAGCCTGAGAGCTTCCAGGCATCGAAACAGTTCGAGTCTGTTCAGCTTGGGATTCATAAGCAGGTAATGCAGAAAGGACTGAGGGAAAAATCTCAAAGCGCTGGTAACCGGGTTTGCCGCCGTTTTACCGAGTCCGCACTGGCTTCCTGCCTTAACCGCATCACCTTTTGCCCAGAGGGCATGAATGTGGAAACTAAGCCCCTCTCCATTCAATATGGTATCCAGGGTGCGTCCCAGCGAAGCTGTTCCACCCAGGCATGAAGGGCATTGGCCACAAGATTCATCTTCCAGCCAATCGGTGAAATGTCTTGCCAGCCTTACCACGTCGTCATCTTCGCCAATAAACACCAGGCCACCCGAGCCCAGCATAGCACCCACCTGGTTAAAGATGTCGAAATCAAGAGGCGTATGAAGCAAGTATTCGCGAATCCCGGTAAGGGAGAGTATAGCACCCGAAGGCCCACCAATCTGGACTCCAGCCAGTTTTTTTTCGTCCTTGATGCCACCACAGATACTTATTATATCCCTGAGGGTACGACCAAAGCGAACCTCCACCAGCCCTGTCTGCTTGACAATCCCTGCCACGGAAAAGATCTTCGTCCCTCCGCTGTTCCTGTAACCCTGTCTCTTAAACCACCGGCCTCCTCTCTGAATTATCAGGGGAACATTCGCGAAGGTTTCCACGTTATTCAACAACGTTGGCTTGCCCCAGAGACCTCTTCTCGAGTTTGAAACCGCCTTCAGGGTCGGCTCTGCCGGTTTCCCTTCAATAGCCCTCATTATGGCTCTTTTTTCTCCCGCAACGAAAGCACCCGCGCCCAATCTGATCTCGAGATCAAAATCGAGACCTTCCACCCCGCAGATGTTTCGTCCCAGGAATCCCCTTCTTCTCGCCTGAAACAGTGCATTTTCAATACGTCGCACCGCGTCTTCGTACTCTTTTCTAACGTAAATAACACCGTAGCGAGCATTGATGGCCAGCGCAGCTATGATCATACCTTCTATCAGGAGATGCGGTTTTTCCTGGATCAGGGTTCTATCCATGAAAGCCCCGGGATCTCCCTCGTCGCCGTTTGCCACAATCAGCTTGATCGGGTCCTTATTCTCGTCCTTCGGATCAATGGTTACAGACGCGCGATAAAGCCCCTCCCACTTTCTCCCGGTGGGGAATCCCGCGCCACCTCTTCCCCTCAGGTTAGACTCCCTGATTTGTGAGATAATCTCTTCAGGGCCCCAGCGATGTCCGTCCTTCAAACCCAGCACGGTTTTGAGGGCTTCGTAGCCACCATGTTCCAGGTACGAATCAATATTATCCGGATCAACACCGGCGGCAAAACCAAGAAGAACCCTGTCCTGCTTTTTTATAAACCCGGGGTCCTCTTTGCCGTGGTGTCGAGTGGGAATGCCCCGTTCTTCCTCAAGAATTGCCCTGGCATTCGGGCCGTCAAAGGTTATCGAGCCGAAGCCGCCGTCGTCGTTTTCCACAACCACGGTATTGGAGTTTATTTCCCCCAGTTCATAAACATCATTTTCGATGCGCACAGCCACCCTGTGATCTTTTAATACCACAAGTGGTTTCATCGTGTGTTTCACCGCTTCTTCGAGGGCAATATCACGATAATTCAGGATCGACGTTACCTGGTTTGCTTCATCCAGTATTAAGCTGCCTATCGCCTTAGCATCAAACG
>JALXAI010000494.1 GCA_026992215.1 Desulfobacterales bacterium
GAAGCAGCAGCATGGGGGACTTGGACGGGGGATTCCCGGTAGCGGGAAAGAATCCGAAGATTTCGTCCATGTAAAGAATGGTTCTGAGAGATGAGGTGCCCGTTTGCTTTCGCATCCAGTTTATGTAGCGATTGAGAAAAAGGGTAACGAAAAACATCCTCTGTGCATCGCTAAGGTGCGCCATGGAGAGTATCGATACCCTGGGTGTACCTTCTTCAGTATACAGAAGTCTCTGAATGTCTAGGGACTCTCCCCGGGTCCAGAGTTCAAAGCCAGGGCTTGCCAGGACATTGTTCAATAGCATGGCCAGCTTAAGACGATCCTTCTGGGGATAGAATTTTTTTAAAGGGAGCACTCCTATCCTGTCGAAGGGAGGAGATGTTACGTGGCCTATAAGTTCTTCGAGGGGCACGTCTTTCCCCTTTTTCCACAAGCGATTTAAAATGGATGCAAGCAGCATGTATTCTCTGCTCTGCAAAGGGTCAGCCTCGATCCCGATGAGGGCAAGAAGGCTTGAAACCGTGGAATTAATGAGAGCTGAAAATGAATCGGGATCTTCCAGAATATCGCCTTCAGGCGCGTCAAAACTGCTCAAAACAGAAAGGGGAATGCCGGCGGAACTTCCCGGGGTATAGATGGCAAAATCCGCGCTTTTCTTGAAAGTGCGTATTCTGTTTTTGTCCTGGTGCCATTCACGAAGACCGGTTTCCCACGTTTTTGCGACCTTTTCGGCATATTGTGAAACGGACATCTGTTTTGCTTCCGCTTCTGCCGGATCTACCCATGGCTCGAAATCCTTCGGTTCCAGCTCCGGGAAGGCGAGCAGGAGATTGCCCATGTCTCCCTTCGGATCGATAAGAATTGACGGGATACCGTCAAGGGTTGCTTCTTCTATGATGTCGATCCCGAGACCTGTTTTCCCGCTTCCGGTCATGCCGATAATGGCGGCATGAGTGGTGAGGTTTTTACTCTTGTATAAAAAAAGATCGTCCGTGAGTTCCATCGAATCAGGATCAACTTCCTTTCCCAGATAGAAAATTCCAAGCTTTTCGTAGTTTGGTATAATGCTGCTCATGGTCTTCCCTTTCCTGGCCTGGGGTTACTATTTTTTTCCGATAAAAAAGCTAATGCCCAAATGAGGATGCTTTACCGGGAAGCCTGTCCCTGGGGCTCAGCTTGCGTGCGGTTGATCAACAGGGCAATAAATGGCACGATGAATACCGAAAGAGCGTGTGTGCGGAGATTCGGGCATTGCCCCCGGTGACACCCCCCATTCGTGGAAGCAATCAGATTGCCTGGTTAGCATTGAGGGCCTGTTTTGTCAATAACTACTTTTCGGCAATATTGTAATATGCTGGATATTGATATAAGAAGCTTCTCGTTATACTATTGTTCAAACGAACATATTTTTCTACGTTTTGCCGCGGCTGTGTGATAAAAGCTTTTTCAGGGTTCCTCGAGGCATGACCGGGAAGGGGTACGGGAAGGTTTCAGGGCGGGAAAGTGGCTGCGGGGAAGAGCCCCGGTGCCCGGGAAGATCTTAACCACTCCAGGCGAGATGAAAGCAAAACCACGTGCTCCGGGTATTTTCAGGCAAGTGGCGTTCGACTCGCCGTTTTAAACCCGGGCAGAGAGATGGCCTGGAGAGTCTCTTCAAGGGGCAATACCCTGGGGAGGTCAATTTAAACATTTTGTCCAGGGATTAAGAATGATGACTGGAGAGAAAAAAAGAAAAGCGCGAAAACATCTTTCGACGGTAATGTCGCTCGGAATTCTCCTTGCCGGTTTCCTTGTGATTTTGTTTGGCATGAACGTTTACAGGTACCTGAAAACCAGGGATCACTTTGCCACCGTGGTTATCACGGATATAAACCGGAGAGAGGTTGACAAGCTGAAAGGCTTTTTCAACAACGTTAACGAGAAGTTACTCCTTATTCGTGACCTTGCCAAAAACGGTGAATTGAGCCTTGATAACGCCGGTGCGCTCAACAGGAAATTTATTCCTTTACTGAAAAACAACAGTTGTTTCAGCGGGGTGATCCTGGCCGACGAAAAGGGCAGGGAATATTTCCTTTACGGGCAGGGTAAAACCTGGATAACCAGGGTAACGCTTCCTGCGACGGGTGGTTCGAGGATGATTTTCAAGGAATGGAGAAGTCCGGAAGATCCCGTCAAAACGTGGGAAAAGAAATCAACCTACGATCCAAGAAAGCGCCCCTGGTTCAGAAAACCCGGGAAAGAAAGAACCGTTTACTGGTCTCCGCTGTACGAGTTTTATGAATCCAAAAAGCCCGGGGTAACAGCATCGATATCGTGGGAAAAAAGCGGGGGAGGGGATGGGTTCCTGGTTTTTGCGCTGGATATACCCGTTGAACAGTTGCAAAAACTCCTGGCTGCCCGGGGAGAAAAGAAAGGAGAAATATTTCTCTTTAACAGCCAGAGGGATTATTTTGTTACCGCGAGCGAAGTAGGATACGTCGGAGAAAATTCACGGCAATCTGAAATATCCACGTTGCTTTCCCACGTTATCCAAAGCTGGAAGAAAAATGACAGACCCGCGGACAGATTTGTTCCTGTAAGCTTCGGGGAAGAAAAATGGCTGGCATCTTTGAGGCCTCTTTTTGACAGTCAAAAGGTTATCTGGGTGGGATTTGTGGCGCCGGAAAAGGTGCTTCTTTCTGACCTGAAAAAAACAATGTTCAGGGTGGACACGACTGACATTGTGGTGGCTCTTGCGGGGGGAGCTTTGCTTCTGCTTCTTTTCTGGAAAATCGGGGGACTCGGTACCGCGGATAGCAAAGCTGTTGTGGATCCGGTTATCAGGCTTCATGGCTACATTAATGAAGGAGAGGGTGCCGGGGTAGAGTTTAAGTCAACGGTTCGTACAAATCTCAGAACCGGAAAGAAGGGGAAAGAAATTGAGCTTGCCTGGCTGAAGGCGGTGGCAGGCTTTCTTAATTCCGGCGGTGGTGCGCTTCTTATCGGAGTCAATGACGATGGGAGGGTCGTGGGGATTGAGCGGGATGATTTCGAAAATGAAGATAAGTGCCTCCTTCATATAAAAAACCTGATCAATCAGCATATCGGAGCCGAGTTTTCGAGTTTTATCAACATCTCTCTGGTGAAAGCAGAAGATAAAACGGTGGTAATGATCGAGTGCGAACCAGCCCGGGACCCGGTGTTTCTGAAAATCGGGAAAAACGAAGAGTTTTATATTCGCTCCGGTCCTTCATCGGTTAAACTCCTGCCGAGTCAGATGATAAGCTATGTTTTGCAGAACATGAAGAAGCGTAAATAGCAGGGTTTAAAGCTCTGCCATGCCGGTCGTTGGATCAGTGGTTAACCACCAGGACCTTGGCTCCCTTGATTTTTCTCGTTTTCAATTCGATGAGAGCCCTGTTTGCTTCTTCGAGCCTGAATTGCTGAACCTCCGGTCTTATCTTCATGTCCGCGGCCAGTTTTAAGAATTCATCGATATCTCGTTTCGCCACGTTGGCTACGCTCTTGATTTCTTTTTCCATCCACAGGTGGGTCGGGTAATCAATCCTGAGCAGGTAGTCCTTGTCAATGTCCTCTTTCCTGATGGCGTTAATAACGAGCCTGCCCCCCGGCTTTAGATTTTTGAGAGCTTCCACCACGGGTTTCCAGACGGGAGTGGTGTCGATGATGGCATGAAGCTTTTCGGGTGATTCGTCCTCGGTGGCGCCTGCCCACGCGGCTCCAAGATCCATGGCAAAACTCCGCTGTTGTTCGCTTCTGGCAAAAACATAAACCCTGGACCCGGGGTACCTGTGTTTTGCCATCTTCAGTACCAGGTGTCCGGAAGCCCCGAAACCCGTGAGGCCAAGGTTTTCGCCGTCCTGGAGGCCGGTGAGACGAAGTGACCTGTAGCCTATGGCACCCGCGCATAAAAGCGGTGCCGCTTCGATGTCGGAAAAAAAAGAGGGAACTGGAAAAGCAAAATCCTCGGGCACAACCATGTACTCCGCGTACCCGCCATTGGCGTCTCTGCCTGTCGCCTTAAATTCCGGGCAGAGGTTTTCTTCTCCTTTTCTGCAAAACTCGCATTTTCCGCACGACGAGAATATCCAGCCGACTCCCACCCTGTCACCGATCCGGTACCTCTTCACTTCTTTTCCCCTGTCCACGACCTTTCCTACTACCTGGTGTCCCAGTACCATCGGAAATTCCGGGGGCGGTGTCCGACCTTCTATTTCGTCCAGCTCAGTGTGGCATACCCCGCACGCGGTCACCTCAACTAGCAGCTCATTTGCGCCGGGGGTGGGATCAGGCAGGGTAACCATTTTCAGAGGTTCAGAGCCTTCTTTTACCTCGCAAACAGAGGAAAGTATCATCGCTTTCATCGGTTTTTCCTCCCTTCAAATAATTCTTCGCTTCCGCAGGTCCCGGTTAAAACGTGACGGTAATATCGTAGTCCCGGATTTTCTTTCTTAACGTCGGCCTGCTTATGCCAAGTATCCTGCACGCTTCCCCGTAGTTTCCCCTGGTGTATTTTAACACGTTTATTATATGTTCTTTTTCAATTTCCACCAACTTCTTCGGTGTTCCGTTTTCAGGATCGAAGCTCGATGTTGATGGTTTTTCGCTTCTGTCTTTTCTGAGCCATTGAGGATCGAATTCCAGGACTTCCCCTTCTGTTAAAATCATGGCGCGGCGCAGTACGTTTTGAAGTTCCCGGACGTTTCCAGGCCAGTCATATTCCACCAGCGCGTCAAGGTAAGTCTTGGGGATTCTCTTTACTTTTTTGTGCAATTCCAGGTTCAACTGGTTGATAAAGTATTCCACGAGAGGAACAATGTCCTCGCGGCGTTCTCGAAGAGGCGGAATCCTGATAACAAAGACCTTCAATCGAAAAAAGAGGTCTTCCCTGAATTTTCCTTCCTCTACAAGCTCCTCCAGGTTTCTGTTTGTGGCTGCGATGACTCTTGCCCGAAACGGGATGCTTTTAACTCCTCCAACCCGCTGAAATTCTCTCTCCTGCAACACCCTTAAAAACTTTGCCTGCAACTCGAGAGGCAACTCCGAGATTTCGTCCAGGAACAGGGTCCCCCGGCCGGCGTATTCCAGTTTTCCTATCCTTTTTTGAGTGGCCCCCGTAAACGCACCCTTTTCGTAGCCGAAAAGCTCGCTTTCGAGAAGACTGGCAAGCATGGAAGCGCAATTTATTCCCATGAAAGGTTCATTGGGAGCGGATTGATAATGGATTGTTTGCGCAACCAGTTCCTTGCCTGTTCCTGTTTCCCCCTCGATGAGGACCGTGGAAGGATTTTTCGATACCTTGACAATGGCTTTTACAACGTTGAGTATGCCTTTGCTTCTCCCCACTATCTGCCTTGGTTTGTATGTCTCCTTGATCGCATAAGTAAGCTTTTCAATTTTATCCCTTTCTTTTTTTCGCAGATCGACCTTTTTTATCAGCAGGTCAAGGTCGTCGAGATCCAGGGGTTTATAAAGGTAGTCTATAGCTCCAAGGCTGAGGGCGTGAAGAGTGGCCTCGGTATCCTGAAAAGCGGTAATCATTACCACGTCTCCCTTGAGCCCGAGTTTTTTTGCCCGGTCAAGGAGCTGGGGGCCGTTTAAATCAGGTAGCTGGACATCGAGAAGAATTAAATCAGGCTGGGCCTTTTGCCACAGTTCCAGTGCTTCCCTGGAACTGCCGGCCACAAGCACATCCAGGTTTTTGCCCTGAAAATAGAGGCTCAACGTTTGCGTCAGGGCCTGGTCATCATCCACGATCAAGATCCTGTCCATTTTTTATGCCGGAAGACCTCCTTAAAGCTATCGCGTCTATATTGATAACGACGGCAGCAGGTGAGAAAAGACTGAACATGACCTATTTTACCAAATCATCACCTGCCACTGCCTTTTCGTATTTTCACTCCTTGTTGTTACCTTGCGATGTTTGGTCATGGTGGTTCGGAACCGGAAACATTAAAATTACGGTGGTCCCTTCTCCAAGCTTGCTTTTAACCTCGATTTTGCCGTGGTGGGCTTCCATGATCTTTTTAACGATGGTAAGCCCCAACCCGGTACCCTTTTTCTTCGTAGTAAAAAACGTACTGAATATGTGCTCGAGTTGGTGTTCGGGAATACCTGAGCCGTTGTCCGAAATGGCAATTTTTAAGACGGTATCCGAATTGTCTTTTCCCAGGCTGCTCTCTATTTCAATCCTGCCCCTGTCCTCAATGGCATCGAGGGCATTATCGAAAATATTGACCAGAACCTGAATGACTTTGTCGACGTCGACCTCGATTGCCGGAAGATCATCGGGAATCTTCTTGGTTATTTCAATTTCGCGGGTGCCAAATTTGTCTTTCATACGCTTCAGTGCCAGGTCTATAAGGCCTTCCGGTAAAATCAGCACCTTTTCAAGGATGATGGGCTTGCTGAAGTCGAGAAGTTCCGTGAACATCTTATCCAGGTGCGATACCTGGTCGATGGCAATCTTGTAATGCTCGTAATTGCGCGAGTTCCTGTCCAGGTGCCTGCCGATAATCTGGAGATTAAGCTTTATGGAAGACAGTGGGTTGCGCATTTCGTGAACGACGCTGGCCACCAGTTCCCCGATGGCAGCCATTTTTTCCGACTGCACCAGCTGCGCTTGTGTCCTTTTGAGCTCCCTGTAGGCTTTCCTGACAGAAGCCTCCCTTTCTTTCAGTTCCTCTATGGTGTGGCGGAGTTGATCGGTCATGGAATTAAAAGCACTGGCTAGTTGACCGATTTCGTTGGAGACCCTGATGTTGAGCCTCTGGTCAAGGTTCCCTTCCGAAATTTTCTTTGCCGTTTCGGCTATGGAAACGATTGGTGCCGATACATGTTCGCTGACGTAGTATGTGATGAGAGCGGAAAGGAGAAGCAGAATACCAAGAGTAATCAGGGCGGAAAACTTTAGCCTTTTAAGAGGTTTCATAATCTCGTCGGAATCTATCTCGGCAACGACGCCTATGTTTAATTTGGGAATCCATAGATACGATCCCACGACCAGGTTGCCGGCGTAATTCCTGTAAATCGATGTCCCTTTTTGGCCGCGGAGGAGTTTTCTTATCGCTTCTATCTTTAGCAGGGCTTTTGCTGCAGTTTCCGAATAAGGGTTCGTCGCGGAATATTTCAGCCGGGTAATCGGGATGCCGCTTTTGCTGACCACGTAAATTTCTCCCGTTTTTCCCAGGCCTATACCTCCTTTTTTGAGTTTTTCAAGAGAATGACTGGTTTCAAGATCGCCCACGATGTAACCGATAACGTGGTTTCCATTGCCGGAGTTCCCATAAATCGGAAGTATTATGCTGGTAAACCATCCGAGCCCCTTGTGAAAATGTACGTGTCCTATGTACACCTGCTTTCTGCTCTTTGCCTTATAAGCCTTTAGTTCTTTAATGCCGGGCAGAGATTCTGTGGGTGAATCGCTCGTGGAGGCAATAATCGATCCGTCTCGATCTAGTACGTATATGCGATAGAAAGACGAAAACTCGTACCTTATAAGCTTCAGAATTTCCTCCAAAAGGTTATGTGTATGAATCATCCCGGTTTCAGGCCTGTTTTTTTTCGAGTATTCCAGGCACAGATGCCTGATACTGGGCAGCCTGGAAAGGATGCCCGCGTCTCTTGTCCTTTCGTTCAGCCAGAGATCCACGTGGCTGGCATAGTCAAGCGCTACAGTATTCATGTGCATAAAGGATGTGGTTTCGAGTTCTTTCCTGGCGAGATAATAAAGCCTGAAAGATAGCACCGTTACCGGAACTATTGCCAGAACGAGAATGAAAAGGAAGAGTTGCCTGGAAATTTTCTTTTTTGTCCGAATCATTATGCATCGCTTACGGTTTTATGTGAAAATAGTCACAGCAGGTGGCGGACCTCGGGTAAAACATTTCAGGAAAACCTCCATCAGTCGGCACTGCCCGAAGATTTGTCAAGTCCTGTCGTGATCTCCGGGTATTGGGTTACAGTAACTGGTGTAAAAAGCAGGATCCACGGGCAAGAAAGAAATAGCATGAGAAAAAAACTTTTTCCAGGTGAAAGATTCTTTCACGGTTGCCGGGTGAGCAAAATCCCAACTCCGCGAACTTCTTGCCGGCGAAGCGTGGCATGTGCTTTCAATATGGAATCTTCCCGGTTTTGGTCCTTATCTTGCTTTATCAGTTGCTGATTCAATTTACCAAGGCATTTGTTAACCACGGAGGATAAAAATGACAAGAAATTTTATTATTACTATGATTGGTGCACTAATACTTGCCGGTATCATGGCATGCCAGACGGTACAGACCCCTGTCGTTGCCGAAACCCCTTCCGATCATCCCCACAGGCTTCCGTACACCAAGGTTATCGGAGACTATCACGTTTCCATGGGTGTTGATCCCGGCGTGGTCTATGGCAGGAACGGTGGAAGGGACGGTCCAGGGGTTTCACTGTGTTATGATGGGAAAAACATGCCCGGTAGGTAAAGAGGACCCGGTAGTGGCCGCGGAGAGAGTATTCGTGGTCGTAACCTCTGGAGGCAATTACTACTTTGTTCCCAATCTTGATCGGGCTATCCTGGCAAGGCACATTACTGAAAAGGTGAGAGTTACAGGGACCATAAATTCCAAGTATAAGTCTATTGTTGCAGACGTATTTGAAGTTTACAAAAACGGGAAATGGAAGACTGTATGGTCTAAGAAGATGCAGGAAGAATTCTACAAGGAACTTGAAACAGGTGCATAGATAGAATCCCTATGCCATCCTCCTGGGGAACTTGAATCCAGAAAGCAGGTTCCCATACTGACCTTCCTCACTTACAAGGGAGGGGTTTTCCCCCTCCCGACTTTTCCCATTCAGGCGGCCTGCTTGAGATGCTGTACGTATGTGTTATATAGTTATGAAGCCATGTAACTCTGACAGCGGCAGTGCAGGACGAGAGGGGTGTAAGTTTTTATATGGTTCGTACGGAAATTCTCATAAGGTTTGTCTCGTTTTTGAGTATATTTCTGATTTTCATGCTCTGGGAACTAAAGGCTCCAAGGAGAAAGCTTAAAACGTCCAGGAAAAGCAGATGGGCAGCCAACCTGGGGATAACCGTGCTCAACCCCGTGGTGCTGAGAATTGCCTTTCCCGTTCTGGCTATTGACGCGGCGTTGATAGCGGATGCCAGGCAGTGGGGGTTGTTAAATAACCTGGATATTCCGTATGGATTTAAACTCCTTGCCGGTGTTCTTGTGCTCGACCTCACAATCTACCTCCAGCATGTTATGTTCCATGCTGTCCCCACCTTCTGGAGACTCCATATGGTGCATCATTCCGATCTTGACTATGACGTGACAACGGGGCTCAGGTTTCATCCGCTGGAAATTGTATTATCCATGGTAATAAAGCTGGCGCTTGTTGTGGCGCTGGGCGCTCCGGTGATATCGGTGCTTATTTTCGAAGTTATTTTAAATGGTGCCTCCATGTTTAACCATGGAAATATAAAGATACCAGTTAAAGTTGATAGGGTTCTGCGCTACCTCGTTGTTACTCCTGACATGCACCGGGTTCATCATTCGGTAATCATACGGGAGACGAACAGCAATTTCGGTTTTAATTTTCCGTGGTGGGACCGTATTTTCGGCACCTATAAAGACCAACCCGAAAAGGGACACACAGCCATGAACATTGGTCTGGCGCAATTCAGAAATCCTCGCAAGCTGACTTTGCCGCACTTGCTGATCCTTCCTTTTGTTGGAGACGTGGGGAGGCAACCTATTAATCGACACTGAGAGGCTTACCCGAGATGGAAGAAAACGTGGAGCAAATCCTGGAAGTAGGCACCGTATTAAACAACAAATGGGTAATACTGGAATTTATCGCCCGTGGTGGAATGGGTGAAGTGTACAGGGCTCACCAGATAAACCTTAGGAGGGATGTTGGCATCAAAATTATTTCTCATGAACTGTTGCAGGACATTGAAGACGATGAAGAGGAGTTTGAAAACGCGTTGACGCGCTTTCGTTATGAAGTGCGTGCCATGGCCCGGATTCGCCATCCCAACGTTATTCAAATATACGACTATGATTCTGTGACGATTGAAAAGAACGGCGAGAAGGCAGTCGTCGAATACATAGTTATGGAATACATTCCCGGAAGAACGCTTCGTTCCACCATGTCGGAGGAAGGTTTTTATCCCGAGGAAGGTCTTACCGGGGAATGGATTGAAGAGTATTTTTTGAAAGTACTGGATGGGGTTGAGGCGTTGCACGAAGAACAAATTGTGCACAGGGACTTGAAGCCGGAAAATGTGCTTCTGGACGGTGAAACTCCCAAAATTGCCGATTTTGGTCTAGCGCGTTCTTCTCATCTGGCGCCGGTCACCATGAGCATAGAAATTCGGGGTACGCCTCCCTATATGTCTCCCGAGCACCTCTTTAATTTCAGGGGTGCTGACGAGCAATCAGACATTTATTCCCTGGGAAAGATCCTTTACGAAACCGTGACGGGCAGGATACCTCAGGGCAAAATGCCTTTCAGGACCGCGAAGCTTGATCGGAAAGAAACTCCCTTTTTCGAGAAGCTTGACGCGATAATCCAGAAGGCTACGGCGGAAAGGAAGGACGAGCGCTACAGGAGTGTGGCGGAATTTCGGGAAGCTCTGGTGGACGTGCTGAATGAGGGTAGAGGGCGTGAGCCGGAAATGAGTCGTGATCCTGATGGTGAATCCCGTATTCGGCCGTCCCGAAAGATATTTAGAGCCGGTATGGTTGTTCTGTCCATATTCTTGGTGTTGCTGGGATACTGGGCCTGGCATCATCTGGAAGAGGCAAGGATACTGAAGTCCATGAGAACTTCGACCTCAAAAACGCCCGGGCAATTATCTCTTGAGGGAAAATCAGGTGGTATTACCAGTCTTCCGGAGACCGTGAAAGGCCTGGACGGCGCTATTTTGCATCTTATCAAAGGCGGTGAGATTCGACTTTTACCTGATCCGGGCGTTGGCCCCGGCAGGAGTGTCAAGGTAAATCACTTCTACATGGACGAGACAGAGGTTACCAATCACCAGTTTGTGGATTTTTTAAATGAAGTTATCGATGAGATCAAGGTCGAGGGTTTTCTGGTAAAAAAAGGCGACGAAATATGGTTAAATATCGGTGAAATACTGGAAGGATATGAGCCGATAGTCTATGTGAATGGCAGATTTCAGGTGAATAACCCGGCACATGCTTCTTGCCCCGTGGTCAGGGTAACCGCCTATGGCGCCAGTGCGTACGCGGAACACTATGGAAGACGGTTGCCCACCAGGTTCGAATTGCTGTACGCGATACTCAAGGGTGGAGCCCCGGGCAGAACGGGCAAGTCCGCGGAACCCGAATCGTTTCCTTCTCCCGTTATCCTGTATAAACCGAATGCTTTTGGTATCAGAGGGTTGAACAGTGTGATAGGAGAATGGGTGCTTGGAGGTCAGGGAGGGGTCTCTTCGAGCTACAGGGATTTCGAGAATTTCTACGTGGTCGGTGGTTTTGAAAAGAACCAGGGTGAAAACGGAAAGATTCCTTCCATAGTCAAGCGGCACCCCTGGGAAGCTTTTGAAGAGGTCGGTTTTCGATGTGCCGCTGACGTTGAACGTGTCGTTAATTAGACTATTTTACTTTTTTGGTTTGTTTTAAGTATTTTCCCACATCCAGTGCACACCTGAAGCCTACTTCCTCGAAGGCCTCCCAGG
>JALXAI010000495.1 GCA_026992215.1 Desulfobacterales bacterium
GTTCATATGTTGTGTTGGGTTTTAAGTTTTAAGTGTTAAGTTTTAGGTGAGAACTGCTTGCCGCAACGCGGCAGAGCTCATTTCTGCAATCGCCGGGCGCCGATTGGAGAAATGAAAAAGTTTTTTTGCGTCCTTTGCCTGCCCTTTTAAATCCTATTGGGCTATTTAACTGGGGCGTCTTTGCGGTTACAAAGCAAAGCGGTGTCCTGAGCCTGTCGAAGGGCGGTGCCCTGAGCCTGCCGAAGGGCGGCGCAGGCTCAGGGCAACACAAATCTCTTCAACCATTTCAACCCCCTCAACCTCTTCAACACTCCGGCTAACGATTCCCCGTCCGAAAAATTCTTCCGCTAAAGCACGGCCTGTTTTGACACGCGGAATATCATAACTGGAAATCAAAGTACCACCAGTTCTTCGGGATAGGTGTTAAGGCTCACGGCGCCATCTTCCGTAATCAGGTAAGTATTTTCAAGCCCGGCGAGGCCCACGCCGGGAAATATGAATTTTGGCTCGAAGGCCACTGTCATGCCAGGGGCAAGGGGCATTTTCTGTCCCCTGGCAATGAAGGGAAACTCGTCTACTTCTATCCCGAGACCGTGTCCCACGAATTTCACCTGACTCCCGGGAGGACCCAGGAAGTGATCCTGCAAACCGTATCTGGCAGCCACATCAAGAGTCCACCGGTAAAGGTCCCCAGTGATGGCTCCCGGCCTGGCTCGTTCCCTGAACCCTTCGTGAATTTCGAGGGCAACTTCATAGGCATCGGATAAGACCTGGGGTGGTTTACCGAGGCAAAAGTTTCTCGTTTGATCTGAAAGGTAACCTTCAAAATTCATCATGGTATCAACACTTACGACCTGCCCACGCTCTATCGGAGCCATGGAAGGTCCCTGACCGAAGGCCGGGCTTATCCCTACTCCTCCCGTCGGAGCATCCGCGTAGGACGGAACCGCCGCTTCCGGACCTGCCAGTACATGTCCGAAGTACATGTCCATGTTCCACCCCCTGATCCTTATTAGGCCCAGGTGCCCGTTTTCCCTGGCAACCTTTTCAAGTTCGATACTCAGCTGCAACTGTGGTATTCCTTCTCTCAAAAAACGCGGTACCGCCTCGGCAACCTTCGAAGAAATCCTTGCGGCCTTTTTCATCATGTCGATCTCCCACTCCGACTTTATGATCCTCACCTGCCGAACCAGCATCGAAACATCCACGATTTCACAGCGACCGAATAACTTTTCCTTGAAAAAGAGGTAGGTGGACGCGGGCATAACATCCAGTTCAAGGCCCAACCTGGTCAAATCGTCGTAGCCATGGTCACGGATGATTTCAGGAAGTTCCCGGGGGCTCCTCAGGGGAACAATCGGCCTTAAAGGCGACTGCTCCATGGCACGCTGTACCTCTCTTCTCACACAGAACAGCGGTTCCCCGATGGCCGGCAAGAACAAGAAGCCGTCCTGCACGGTGCCGGTAAAATAAAACAGGTCGGCATTTTGCCTGATAATTGCGCACTCTACCCCCCTTTCGAGCAGAAAATGCTGGAAAGAAACAATACGATTGGCAATTTCTGAGGGTGGAACTTTAACCATTTTACATCTCCGTCACAAGAAAAGAAAAACGTACCGGCCGTCATTAACAATCACTTTCACCTTTGCGCCTCGACTATCGGCGTAAATTTCCCACGTGGGCCTTCCGTCACCGCAGTCACAACAGGTGACTTGAGGGAAGAACCGATCGTTATTCTTATCGTACCACGCGAGGATCATCGCATCGTCGGAGTATAGACGGGCCACGGCTTCAGCGAGCGATTTTGCATCGTCAAAAGTAATTTCTCTGTTGAGAACCCTTATTTCGATAACCGTCTTCAACCTCTAAGACCTCCCGTCTGCTCGCCAATCTTTACGTGGTATCGATCAAAAGATCAATTGACCCGCCACTTAAGCATGGAAGCAAGCACCATGGCACATGTAAGTACATGCCTCTCTACGGTGTTCCCCGGGGAAAACAACCACCCGGCGCCCCACGGCCAGGGCGCCCACAAACCCACTACAAATAAATCCGATCTCCCTTTTTTTGTCAATCTACAAATAAATAACTCCCGGGCGAAGGGCACCTGTGAGGGCAATCTTAATTGACTAAAACGCTTTTTCCCGATACCATTTTGCTAAAATTAACAGACCTAACGAAAAGATTTTAACGGAAGACTCTACTTAAATCTTGACATCTCTCACAGCGGAATATAAAAGAAAGAATTTCTTAAGCGGTAAGCAGCAAGTGAAAGGCGCTTGCCGTCTACTTTTGGTAATTGGAGGAATCGAATATGTATGCTGTGTTGAAAACGGGCGGTAAGCAGTACAGAGTCGAACCGGGGATGACCATTAAAGTTGAAAAACTTCCCGGAAACGTTGGGGAAGAGGTATTTCTAAAGGACATCCTGATGGTTTCTGACGGTGAAAACATCGAGGTGGGAAAGCCGCTCCTTGAAGATTACTGGGTCAAATGCCGCATTACCGAGCAGGGACGGCACAGAAAGATAATTGTTTTCAAGTACAAGAGGCGCAAGAATTACAAGAGAAAACGTGGTCACAGGCAGCATTTTACCGCTCTCAGGGTGGAAGAAATAGGACAGGGCGAGGTGAGTCCGGGTGGTGAAAGC
Organism: Desulfobacterales bacterium; assembly: GCA_026992215.1. GTDB lineage: Bacteria > Desulfobacterota > Syntrophobacteria > B119-G9 > B119-G9 > B119-G9. The sequence goes on from JALXAI010000495.1 coordinate 2,651, forward strand.
GAAAGCACTGCCGGAAGCGAGGAATAGCCCCACAGACCAGCGGATTAGATATTTTCCGAAAGTATGTTAAAATCAAAGTGATTACAAGCGAGGAGTACCGGATATGGCTCATAAAAAAGCAGGAGGAAGTTCCAGGAACGGTCGGGATAGCATAGGCCAGCGTAGAGGCGTGAAGAGATTCGGCGGCCAGTACGTAAAAGCAGGAAATATACTGGTAAGGCAGCTCGGCACGAAATTTCATCCGGGCCAAAACGTCGGCGTAGGTAAGGACTACACGCTTTACGCCCTGATTGATGGTATCGTGGCCTTTGAATGGAAGGATAAAAAAAGGAAAAAGGTCAGTGTTTATCCTCTATCCGCCGCCTAGGGCCGCGGTTTACGCTTCCGGTTTCACACACCATCACAGACTAATGGTTTCATGCGCTTCGTAGACGAAGCAAAGATCCTGGTTGTTGGCGGACACGGCGGCAACGGATGCGTAAGTTTTCGGCGTGAGAAGTACATTCCGCGGGGCGGCCCGGACGGCGGAGACGGTGGCAGAGGCGGCAACGTTATCCTGGAGGCCACTTCCCGCAAGCAAACACTCCTCGATTTCAGATACAAGCACACTTTCAGGGCTCAGAGAGGCCAGCACGGTCGAGGCAAGGATCAACACGGCAAAAGCGGTAAAGATTTGATTATTCCTGTTCCCGTGGGAACGGTAGTGAAGGATGCCAGAACGGGAGAGATTCTGTTTGATTTCACGAGCGAAGGTCAACGATGGATTGCAGCCAGAGGTGGACAGGGCGGCAGGGGTAATGCCAGGTTTGTCACTTCCACCAGGCAGGCTCCCAGGTATGCCGAGGAAGGCCGGCGGGGGGAAGAGCGCGAACTGCTCCTGGAACTGAAACTGCTGGCTGATACTGGCCTGGTAGGGT
>JALXAI010000496.1 GCA_026992215.1 Desulfobacterales bacterium
CCCAGTATCCCCTTTTCCACGGCAGGGATAAATTGCTTCGGAATGACACCTCCCACAATCTTGTCTATGAATTCAAAACCGCCCCCCCTTGGCAACGGCTCAAGAACAATCCAGCAATCGCCGTATTGCCCTCGACCACCCGATTGCTTTTTGTATTTCCCCTGTACCCTGGCTTTGCCCTTGATGGTTTCCTTGTACGGGACTTTCGGGGTCCTCAGGTTGACCTCCACCCCGAATTTCCTCTTCAACTTGTCCACCGTGGCCTCAATATGTATTTCCCCCATCCCCGCAATGATCATCTCTTTTGTCTGCTCATCACGGTAAACTTTCAGGGTAAGGTCTTCTTCCTGAAGCCTGGCCAGGGAACTGAATATTTTCTCCTCATCACCCTTGCTTTTCGGTTCCACTGCAAACTCGATAATAGTCGGCATCAGTTCCGTGCTTTCGTAAACAATCGGAGCCTTCTCATCACACAACGTGTCTCCGGTGACAGTTTCTTTGAGCTTCGCTACGGCCACGATTTCACCGGGACCGGCCTCGGAAATAGATTTCTGGGTCTTACCCTTAATTTTCAGCAACTGGCCAAACCGTTCTTTAACATCCCTTGTGCTGTTGTATACCGTGGAGTCTTCACCCAGAGTACCGGAAAAGATCCTGAAAATGGACAATTTCCCGGCGTAAGGATCCGTGATGGTTTTGATAACCAGTGCGGAGAACGGCTCGTCGGGATCAGGTGCTCTCTCAATTTCATCGCCGGTCCTGGGATCCTTCCCCTTTTTGGGGCCCCTGTCTACGGGAGACGGCAAGCAGGCTACCATCAAGTCAAGAAGAGTCTGCACTCCCATGTTTTTCCCGGCCGCCCCGCAGCTTATGGGTACTATGTTCCCGTTGATGGTTCCCATCCTGAGGCCTTCTTCCAGTTCTTCGGGGCTGAGCCCCTCCCCTTCCAGGTATTTTTCCAGCAACTCGTCAGAAGACTCGGCTATAACTTCAATTAATTCTTCCTTGTAGGTAGCAACATCGTCCTGTAACTCAGAGGGGATAGCATCTTCCTTGTATTTTCCGCTTTCATCAGCATTATAGAAGTAGGCCTTCTCGCTAAGAAGGTCAATCACTCCACGAAAGTTATCTTCGGCACCAATGGGAAGATGCACGGGGATGGCATTGGAGCCGAAAACTTCCCTGATTTCGTTTACTACCTTCTTAAAGTCGGCTCTTTCCCTGTCCATCTTGTTCACGAAAATGATTCGAGGGAGCGCAAACTCGTCGGCAAATTCCCAAACCTTCTCGGTCTGCACCTTTACCCCGTCAATGGCATCGATTACCACCAGGGCGCTATCGGCACCCTGTAAAGTCGTTTTGGTGTCGCCAAGAAAGTTGAAATCTCCGGGGGTGTCTATAACGTTTATGTGGTGTTTTGCCCAATTAAAACTATTGAAAGCGGCACTCAGGGTCGTTTTGCGGCTTATTTCCTCGGGTTCGAAATCCATAATGGAAGTACCGTCATCGACTTTGCCCAGCCTCGTGGTTTCTCCCGTATCAAATAACATTGCTTCCACCAGGGTGGTTTTTCCGGCACCGCCGTGCGCTATAACACCAACTGTTCTGATTTTTTCCAGTTCTGCTTTCCCAGACATACGTTATCCCCTCTCTTCTAACTTGATACTACCTACTTGGTGAAGTAATCAGACAAGAGTTACCTGTTTACCAGTAATAGCAAAGTTGCTTCACAAACTTTTTCTACCATCCGTTTGTAAACGAAGAAGGCTTCGGAACTTCAGATCGGCAAAAGTACACCAGAAATTATCTTAATGGGTTCTACAAAGTCAAGAAAAACTTGGATGAATGAAACACTGCATCTTTGCAACCGAAGGTTTCAAACGGTTCACGCGAAAACCGACTTCGCGCACACGAAACCCTGAAACGCCCCCCTGGCGCCTGAGACCAGCGTTTTCCAATGAAATTCCGCCATCTCCAGACATCCCATGTCCATCAGCCACAACCTCTCACCTATCTACAACTCACAATCACCGTTACAACCCGCAGCAGCGTAGTTTAACCCTTCTCCCCATGGCTTTCAATCAGAGCTGGGTTATCCGCCCGATAATCCAGGCACACCACTCCACCGCATCCTGCTGGGATACACTTTAATTGGCTTTACTGCCCACAATTTTTTGCAAAAAAAACTTTTAATGCCTTGACATCCTGTAATGTCGTTCCTAACTTGTAGTAAACAAAAGAAAAATTAATAAAACAGGAGGAACTACAATGGCAAAAGCAGTAGGAATAGATCTGGGAACTACCAACTCCGTGATTGCTGTTATGGAAGGCGGAAAGCCTACAGTCATTGCCAACGCCGAAGGTTCTCGAACGACTCCCTCTGTCGTTGCTTTCACTGACGACGGTCAAAGACTGGTAGGACAGGTAGCAAAACGCCAGGCAATCATGAACCCCGAAGCCACGATATACTCGGTTAAGAGGTTCATGGGACGAAAGTGGGGAGAAGTCGACGAAGAATCCAAGATAGTATCGTACAAGGTTGTTCGTGGACCAAACGACGCGGTCCGATTTGAAATCAAGGGTAAGCTTTATGCGCCTGAAGAAATTTCCGCGATCATCCTGAGAAAACTGGTTGACGATGCATCCAAGTACCTGGGAGAAAAGGTTACGGAAGCGGTAATAACCGTGCCAGCGTATTTCAACGACGCACAAAGACAGGCCACGAAGGACGCAGGAGAAATCGCGGGACTTAAGGTGCTGCGAATAATCAATGAGCCGACAGCGGCAGCCCTAGCGTACGGGATGGACAAGAAAAAATCCGAAACAATTCTCGTTTTTGACCTCGGAGGAGGTACGTTTGACGTGTCGATACTCGATGTAGGCGAAGGTGTGTGCGAAGTAAGGGCTACCGCGGGAGACACCCATCTGGGCGGAGACGATTTTGACAAGAGAATAGTAGATTGGCTTGCAGACGAGTTTAAGAAAGATACGGGCATTGATTTGAGAAACGACCGCCAGGCGTTACAGCGATTGTACGAAGCGGCGGAAAAGGCAAAATGTGAATTATCGAGCATGGCACAGACCCAGATCAACCTGCCCTTTATTACCGCCGACGCCACAGGTCCGAAGCACCTGAACATGACACTGACGAGGGCAAAGTTCGAAGCCCTCACCCATGACCTCATAGAAAGATGCATGGGACCGGTTAAGCAGGCGCTGGCAGATGCAAAACTGACAGAAAACGACATAGACGAAGTAATACTTGTGGGAGGTTCTACAAGGATCCCCGCAGTTCAGGAACTGGTTAAGAAATTAACCGGTGGCAAGCAACCCAACATGAGCGTGAATCCCGACGAAGTGGTTGCAGTAGGCGCAGCAATCCAGGCGGGAATCATAAAGGGTGAAGTAGAAGACGTGGTGCTGCTCGACGTAACGCCTCTTTCACTTGGCGTGGAAACCCTCGGTGGAGTCATGACGAAGATAATCGAGAGAAACACCACGATACCGTGCAGGAGAACCGAGGTATTTTCTACAGCGGAAGATAATCAAACCGCCGTGGATATCGTCGTTCTTCAGGGCGAGCGCGAAATGGCTCGCGATAACAGGGTTCTCGGGCGATTTCGTCTCGAAGGAATTCGACCTGCACCGAGAGGAGTACCTCAAATCGAGGTTACCTTTGACATAGACGCCAACGGTATCCTGAACGTGACGGCAAAAGACAAGGATACCGGAAAAGAACAAACGGTAACCATCAGCGGCAGCACAAACCTCGATAAATCTGAAGTAGAGAGAATGATTAAGGAAGCCGAAGAGCATGCCGCGGAAGATAAGCGCAGGAAAGAAGAGATTGAAGCGAGAAACCAGGCCGACAGCCTTGCTTACCAGCTCGAGAGAACCCTGAAGGATCTCGGCGATAAGGTGCCAGTCCACGAAAAAGCAAGGTGCGAGCAGTTGATCGCGGATACCAAACAGGCAATCAAGGAGGAAGCTCCTATTGACAGAATAAGACAGCTGACCAGCGACCTGCAACAGGCTCTGCAGATGGTTGCATCCGCAGCTTACCAGCAAACCGCCCAGGCGGGTCCTGAAACCGGAGCCGGAGATTCGGCTTCGCAGAGCGGTAAAGGAGGAGACGACGTAATTGATGCCGAGTTTACCGAGAAATAATTAACACTGTTGCCGGCAGGAAAAACCTGCCTGCAAACCCAGTTTGTACATGGTACTTCTGTTGGCCGGGTTTATCCCGGCCAACTTGCGATGAAATTGGCTGTGAATATGCGGTCAATCCCGAGATTTCGACAGGACAGGACTCGGAAGGGGAAATTCTACAAAATAATGGAAAGCGGGTGAAAGGATGGAACACGATGAAAAAGGAAAAGAAAAAAGGACCGTGATTATCCCGATAAGAAGGGCTGGCGAGAAAGCCGGCGAAAAGAGTAGTGATATGACAGAGAAAGGTGTAAGTTACCAGGAAATGGAAAATCGATGGCGACGTGCCCTGGCTGACTTTGATAATTATAGAAAGCGATGTGAAAAGGAAATGCAGGGCATAAGGGAAGATGAACGAGCCTGCGTACTGGCCAGCATGCTTCCCGTGTATGACAGCATTGAAAACGCCCTTAAAGCATCCGAGGATTACGAAAACCCCATTGTGAAGGGAATCGAAAGTATTCACAAGCTGATGAAACAGATTCTTTCTTCTTACGGGGTTGAAGAAATAAAGGCGGAAGAAGTACTTTTCGATCCCAACTGGCACGAGGTTGTCGGAACCGTTGCCAACCCAAAATACCCGGATGGGTTTATTTACGAGGTGGTACAAAAAGGGTACAGGATGGGCGACAGGCTCCTTCGCCCGGCAAAGGTAGTAGTGGTTAAGAACTATGAAAATAACAAAACCAGTGCTTAATAAAGGTTTCGCAGAATCCGAGCAAGGTAAAAATGACACAGGATCAAAAAATCTACGAGAGGTGAAACGCGGAAAACCATGGCTGTGAAATACAAAGATTACTACGAAATTCTTGGAGTACCTAGAAACGCGACACAAAAGGAAATTCACGCAGCGTATCGAAAGCTAGCGAGAAAGTACCATCCTGATGTCAATAAATCTCCTGAGGCCGAAGAAAAATTCAAGGAGATCGGTGAGGCTTACGAAGTATTAAAGGACCCTGAAAAGCGAAAGAAATACGATCAACTTGGAGCAAACTGGAAGGCCGGGCAGGATTTTACGCCTCCACCGGGATGGGACGTGCACTTTGATTTCTGGTCCCCTGAAGGGAGCCAGGGGCAGGCACAGTGGAGAGCAACGGACTTCAGTGATTTCTTTGAAACCCTTTTTGGAAGCGGTTTCAGAAGGGCACAAACCGGGGCGGGCAGAACCCGGGGACCCTATGCGGGCACCTGGGCACAGGATGGCCAGGACCAGGAGGCCAGGATTACCATAACACTGGAAGACGCCTACCGGGGAGCTACAAAAACAATAATGCTGCAAAGTCCCAGAGTAGATGAAAAGGGAAATGCAGCAATGGAAACAAAGAGTTACGAGGTCAAAATCCCCCCGGGAGTGTTACCGGGACAGAAGATCAGGTTAAGCGGCCAGGGGCAGCCCGGAATTGGCGGCGGGCGCCCCGGGGACCTGTACCTCGTGGTGGACATCGCGCCACACCCGTATTACAGGCTGGAAGGTCGCGATATCCATTACAGGCTTAAGGTCACCCCCTGGGAAGCTGCCCTGGGAGCCCGGATTGATGTCCCGACACCGGGTGGGTTTGTTTCCGTGAGAATACCCCCCGGGACATCCAGTGGCAAGAAGCTGAGGTTAAGGGGAAAAGGACTTCCCAATCCGAAGGGTAAACCGGGAGATTTCTATGTTGAGGTGCAAATTGCAGTACCGGAAAAATTGACACCCAGGGAGAGAGAACTGTTTGAAGAATTAAGCAGGGTATCAAGTTTTAACCCCAGGTCATAACAATAAACATACACAGGTGAACAGATGGCCACGACGAAGCTTATGATAAGGACGATAAAGAGTGAAAACTCCATCGGGGATGACCTGCTATCGCTCTCTGAACTAGCGTATCTGAGCAGGCTTCATCCCGAGTTGATCGCTCGATTCGTAGATCTCGGTTTGCTGGAACCGAGAGCGCGAAAAAACACGGGAGAACTTCTGTTTGATTCAGAAGCGGTACCAACGGCACGTAAAATCTGGAGACTCAGACAGCAACTCGGGATCAATTACGTGGGGATAGGATTGGTACTGGATCTTCTGGATCGAATTGAAGATCTCGAAAATGAGATCCGTCGTTTAAAATCTTTACTTAACTTAGAATCGTTTATTGACACTTATTAGCAAAAAAACAGGAAGAAAGGAGAAAGTCCTATGGATATAAACAGGCTGACATTGAAATCACAGGAGGCATTACAGGCCGCCCAAACCAAGGCCATTCGCTATGGCCACATGGAAGTGGACGGTGAACATTTATTGCTTGCACTGCTGGAGCAATCGGAAGGTCTTATACCGAGAATCTTGCAGAAAATGGAAATTCCGGTGGATGAGTTGAAACGCAGGATAGACGAAGAGCTGTCCAGGCGACCGAAAGTTTCCGGTCCGGGGACCGAAGCAGGCAAGGTTTATGTCACGGCCCGTCTGAACAAGCTCCTCGTAGCCGCCGAGGAAGAAGCCAAGAGACTGAAGGATGAGTATGTATCGGTAGAACATATCCTGCTGGCTTTCATAAAGGAAGGCGCAAGCACGCCGGCCGGCAGAATACTCAGGGATTTTAACGTTACCGAAGACAGGTTTTTGCAGTCCTTAACAGATGTTAGAGGCAAGCAGAGAGTTACCAGCGCGACTCCGGAAACAACTTATGAGGCGCTCCAGAAATACGGGCGTGACCTCGTGGAAGAGGCGCGCAGCGGCAAGCTGGATCCCGTCATCGGCAGAGACTCCGAGATAAGGCGCATAATAAGAATTCTCTCGAGGAAGACGAAAAATAATCCTGTGCTCATCGGTGACCCCGGAGTCGGGAAAACGGCCATCGTGGAAGGACTTGCTCACAGGATAGTCAGGGGAGATGTTCCCGAGGGTCTCAAGGACAAGACCATTTTCGCGCTGGACATGGGAGCCCTGATCGCAGGGGCCAAGTATCGAGGAGAGTTCGAAGAACGGTTAAAAGCCGTGCTGAAAGAGATCAAGGAGAGCGAAGGGAGAATAATTCTCTTCATAGACGAGTTGCATACGATTGTCGGGGCCGGAAAAGCGGAAGGGGCTATTGATGCCGGCAACATGTTGAAACCGATGCTGGCAAGGGGTGAATTGCGGTGCATCGGAGCCACAACGCTGGACGAGTACCGCAAATACATCGAGAAAGATGCAGCCCTGGAACGAAGATTTCAGCCGGTTCTGGTGGAAGAACCGTCAGTGGAGGATACCATATCCATACTCAGGGGGTTGAAAGAGCGCTTTGAGGTGCACCACGGTGTAAAAATTCAGGATTCCGCCCTGGTTGCCGCTGCGGTTCTTTCTCACAGGTACATCACGGACAGGTTCTTGCCCGACAAGGCAATAGACCTGATAGATGAAGCCTGCGCGATGATCAGAACCGAGATCGATTCCATGCCCGCCGAGCTGGACGAAGTTACAAGGCGCATAATGCAGCTTGAGATCGAAGAAGCTGCCCTTAAGAAAGAAAAAGATAAGGCAAGCCAGGAACGGTTGAAAAACATAAGAAAAGAACTCGAGGAACTTCGCGCCAAGGCTGAGTCCATGAAGGCCCAGTGGGAGGCTGAAAAGCAGGCTATCAAGAGAGTACAGGCGCTTCGTGAAGAAATTGAGAAAATAAGAAGAGAAATCGAGGAAGCAGAGAGAAACTACGACCTCAATAGAGCTGCCGAGCTCAAGCACGGAAAACTTCCCGAACTGGAAAGAAGGCTGGCAGCCGAAGAGGAACAGCTGGCCAAGCGCCAGGGTGAAGGAAGGCTGTTACGAGAAGAAGTAACCGAGGAGGAAATCGCCGAAATCGTGTCCAGGTGGACAGGCATTCCGGTGACAAAACTGATGGAAGGAGAAAGAGAGAAACTGCTCAAGCTCGAAGATATACTCCACCAGAGGGTAATCGGGCAGGATGAAGCAGTTAAAAAGGTTGCGGACGCCGTGCTTCGGGCCCGCGCCGGCATCAAGGATCCCAGAAGACCAATAGGTTCCTTTATATTTCTGGGACCCACGGGCGTGGGAAAAACAGAACTGGCAAAAACACTGGCGGAGGCGCTTTTTGACACCGAAGAAAACATGATCAGGATAGACATGAGCGAGTACATGGAAAAGCATACCGTTGCTCGACTCATCGGAGCACCTCCTGGATACGTGGGCTATGAAGAAGGAGGGCAGCTTACCGAGGCCGTCCGCAGAAAGCCCTACAGCGTGATACTTTTCGATGAGATTGAAAAAGCTCATCATGATGTCTTCAACGTCCTGTTACAGATCCTGGACGACGGAAGACTCACGGACGCCCAGGGCCACACGGTGGATTTCAAAAACACCGTCATCATCATGACCAGCAACATCGGCTCACATTACCTCCTGGAAGGAGTCACCGAGCGAGGTGAAATACCGGAACGTATACGTGAAAAGGTGATGGCGGAACTGCGGGCCCATTTCAGACCCGAGTTTCTTAACAGGGTAGACGATATCATTCTGTTTAAGGCTCTGACTCTGGAAGAGGTTGAAAAGATAGTAGACCTGCTGGTCAAGGAAATTTCCAACAGGCTGAAAGACAGGGATATCAAGCTCGAAATAACCGATAAGGCTCGTAAGTTCATAGCACAAAAGGGCTATGACCCGGTTTACGGAGCAAGGCCGTTGAGAAGATACCTGCAGCGCGAACTCGAAACGAGAATAGCAAGAGACATTATAAGCGGTGCAATTATGGATGGCGCCACCGTAACGGTGGACGTAGAAGACGACCAGCTGGTTATTTTGCACAAAAACCCTGTAGAGTAAGAACCAAAGCCTCTCTCCACCGGAGAGGGGCTTTTTCCGCTCCCGTGCCATTCGTTAGAAAAATCTGCCGAAGGCCATGGCGGCATACTTCGGATCAAAATTAGCCCTTAGCTGCCGTAACATTACCATGTGCGACTTCTCTTCCTTAACCAGTTTTTCAAGTACCTTCCTGTGTTCATTGTCTTTAGCCACACCAGCCAGTTCGGAATAAAGGAGAATAGCGTTTTTTTCTGCCTGCATTGCCATGGCGCACGCGGTGGCAGGTGAATCAATTCCTTCTATTTGCCTATCCGTTTCTTCGTCACTCGGGAAAAGGCCCTCGAGCATGATAGACCTGATGTATTCGTCTATGTCTTTGTCATCGAAGACAAATGGATGGAGTTCTCCTTTCTTTTCAGCCTTTTCTTTAATACGCTGAAAGGTTTTGACATGTTCCGCTTCTTCTTTTGCCAACTTCGTGAAAAGTTCTTTCAGATCCCTGTCATCAAACCTGTCGGCCACCCTGTTGTAGAAGCGAATTCCCTGCCTCTCCGCATTGATCGCAAAATCAAAAATGTCCAGTTGTTTCTGCTCCGCCATAATCCACCCCCGTCTAAAATGTTAAGCAACCCGGTGCAGCATGGCCGCAACCAAAAGGTTTAGATCTGGTTATCAGTTATACGTTACTCGTTGTTCGTTATTTGTTGTACATTTACGTGAAAATCGCTGTCCCACCAGAGACGGATCTCCGAAGCAAACAGTGGTTTTCGTTCCATTGTGCTTTCGACCCGGTTTCCCCACCCCGCTTGGCGAACGTGCGATCCCCGCCCTTTCCGCAATTCAAGCTGCGAGGAACAAGCCGCAAGGGACAAAGAAAAAATCACCCAACCCTTTCCACCTCCTCAACCATTTCAACCATTTCAACTTCCTTTGAGCATTTCCATCATTCTCTGTTGCATCCTCCCGGTAACTTCCGATCGGTCGTAACCCTCTCGCACAAGTCTTCCCAATTCCCGGCCGGCTTCTGCAGCGCTTTTTACAACATCCTGCTGCCTGGTAACATCGGGAACGTTCTCCTCCGAGACATCCGCATTCTCACCATACAGGAAGTATGGAATACCGACCTTGCAGGAATCCCCGTAGCCGCAGTAATAGCAGGAAGCAGCCCCCTGACCCTCCACCTTTGCCACCGTTTCAATAAAATTGTAGTTGAAAAATCTTTCGATCTCATCTGCAGGATACTTCCCCGAAGTTCCACCCACTCCGACGGCAACTCCGATCTTCCCCCACAGAAGATCACCTTCCCTGTGCCTGAACTGGAACCACCTCTCCAGGAATGCATGAGTCAATACATTAATGCCGGAATAGTAGTTTGGCGACCCTATCACGTAAGCATCGGCATCAAGAATACTTTCACGAAGTTCTTGAAAATCATCCTTCACCTTGCATACATTATCCTCAACACACTTCAGGCAGGCCACGCACCCGGCAATATTTTTGTTCCTGAGAGATACCAGCTCGTAAGCACAACCGGTATTTTCAAGAACGATTTTTACCAGTTTATAAACCCCTGATATTTCGTCCTTTCTGGGACTTCCGGAGATGCCCAAAATCATTTTTTCACCGTCCCCGTCAAAATCTGTTAAAATATATTGAAATTGTGAAGTGATTAATGTGAAATTAACATGTGAATTACCGAAAGTGAATACCTTGATAGCGGAAATGGGTGAAATACCTTGACAGATTTGGTTTGTAAAGTTATAAGCCGAGCAAAAAGGTTGTGTTTATTTTAATTTGTGCAAAATATTACATTCAATCCGGGAGAGGAAAATGATCGAGATAAGATTGCATGGGCGCGGAGGCCAGGGTGGAGTCACGTCGGCCGAGTTGACGGCCTTAGCCGCCATCGAAGAAGGGAAATATGCTCAAGCCTTTCCAAGCTTCGGGCCCGAGAGGCGGGGTGCTCCCGTCATGGCCTTTGTTCGTGTCAGCGACGAAAGAATCCGAACCCGCGAGAAAATTTACGAGCCTGACGTGGTCATGGTCCTTGATCCCACCATTCTGAAGATCGTACCCGTGACATCTGGGTTGAAGGACTCTGGCACGCTGATATTAAACACCCACCTGTCCCCGGAAGAAATCCGAGAGGAACTCAACACGGAGGTGAGACTGGCTCTTGTGGACGCCACCAAGATCGCCATGGAGATTCTCAGGTTACCAATCACAAACACCACGATGCTCGGTGCCCTGATAAAAGCCACCGGCATTGTCTCGCCGGAATCTCTCGAAACACCTCTCCGGGAACGTTTTGGGCCCATTGCCCAGAAAAATATCGACGCGTTTAAAGCAGCGTTAGAGGAAACAGTTATAATTGAATAAGACAGGAGTACAAAGTGGCCAGAGAAACAGGAATTATCAGCTGGAAAGAACTGCCTTTGGGCTGCGCCATTGTGGAACCGGGCAATGCTTCGGAGCTTAGAACCGGAGACTGGAGATCGAAACACCCCGTAACCGACTTTAACAAATGTATTCAGTGCGGGAATTGTTATATTTATTGCCCCGACATGGCCTATGTTCGAAACGAAGAAGGTTTTTACGAGTCGGACTTGTATCACTGCAAGGGTTGTGGAATATGCGCTAAGGAATGCCCTAA
>JALXAI010000497.1 GCA_026992215.1 Desulfobacterales bacterium
GGAAACAACCCTGTGCTCAGAGTTCCGACTTTACCGAAGGCCGATTTGAGACGACTGCTTTAATTGCCAAAGCCTTCAGTTTTCTTCCGTTTTCGCCTTTTGTCTCAGTTTGCGATTAACGATAAGGACACCCCATACATACAAAGGAATAAAACTCAGAGCAACGATAACTTTGCCTTCAAAATCGACCTTGTAGCCGAGCAGTAAGGCAATTCGTGTACTCAAAAAAAAGCCTGCCGCAAAACACAAGGGGCAAAACCGCAAATGCAATTATCCTGAATCTGCCCTTATTTTTAAAGGGTACTTTCTTAAACATGAAACTTTCCTTCTTTTGTCCACTGCGAAGGTGTCCGATGAACAATTCTTTTCCGGGGGATTTGGATAATGTTTTTGCCGGATTCCCGTGTTTATACCCGAAGCCTGTTCTTGTCCCCGAACAATCATCCCTCGACGCTCCTATACCAGAATACCAGCAAAGGGTGGTAATTTTATTTCCGTAGTACCCTGTGTTGTGGTTTTTGTAAGAAGAGATATGCAGCAAGGGATGCTTGTACCTGCGGATTAATCCCCCCTGTTTCCCACGGAAAGACGATAGTACACTATTCGAAGGTATATGGCAGAAAAACGGTGACCATAAAGATTACTGATTGAAACGGATGAGGGAGCATCCGCGGCCGGGGAAAACAGCATCCCCGCACGCCATTGAAGTTTTAAGCAATACCGTTTGCCGCAGGGCGGTCCGGATCATTTCTCTAATCGCTGTTTGCCGATTGGAGCATCGACAAATTTTGTATGTCCTGTTAAGTCTCGGCCGGCTATTTCAGTGTGGCGTCATTGTGGTATCAAGGCAAAGAGGTGTCTTGAGCATGCGCCGCCCTGAGCCTGCGCTGCCCTGAGCCTGTCGAAGGGTCGAAGGGCGTTGCCCTGAGCATGCCGAAGGATTGTATACTAAATTCTTGTTGCGGCATTGCTGCCTCGGGATTTCCGTATACTTGGCTTGGAAAGGGGCGGAAAGTGCTCGGGGAGAAAAACCTCCATTCCCGGCGACCGTTATGATTATGGTACGCTTACGCTGCACCGGATCTTCTTTCACTGAAAGCCGGGTTCTCGGTAAATATATGGTATGCTGGTTGGAGTTTTATTGTCCTAATTTCCCCTTTTATTGAGTGGTGTACCGTCGACCTTTATAATTGCATAGTTGTTGTCTATGGTCAGTTTAACCAGGTCAATCAGGTAAATATTGCGGTAAAAAAGGTAAACCATCAAATCTCTCAGGTTTGCGTCTGATGTTCGTGACACTTTCACCAGCGCGCTTTCATAGGGTGAATCGGAAACATCGAGCTTGAAGTAGCCTCTAACAATTTTTTCGATTTTCCGCGTGTCCGTTCTACTCCGAAGATGTTTATTGTTCTTTGAGTATTCAATAACAACAGGCACCTTCTGTATTGCGGCAGCTATAAAGGCCCCGGCAAAAGTCAGCAAACAGAGCGTTGATATCCATATGTGAAGGTGCTTTCTGTTTTTCATGGGTATTCCTGCCGGGTTCTTTTTTTAACATGCACGCCGGCTTACGGGATAAAACCGGAGCAGATGCGATAAAGTGCCACTCTGCCCCGGCTTGCTTATGCTCGATTGTCCGGGATGATCAGGTTTTTAGCCCCCATCACCGAACACCATGAGCTGCCTTCGAACACTGACTGCTACCTGTTCGCTTCAATGTTTACGGATTTAATGATCCCTTTCTCGTCAAATTCCACCTTTACCTTGTCTCCTTCCTGGATAGTTTTCAGCTGTCCAATGACCTTCGGATTCTTGTCTGGCTGTGCCTGCAGTTTGAAAGTTCTCCCTGCTTTATCAATAAGAGAAAGCTTTCCTGCATCAGCGTTAACGGAGACAACGGTCCCGCTTACCGCGTTGAGCCTTTCTTTGGCTTCGACTGCTGTTACTGAAAGCATCGAAAGAACGAAAAAACTTGCCAGTATGATTGAAACGATTCTTTTGACCCTTGAGGCTTTCATTTTTTTCTCCTTTTCAAAAATTAAGTCTCGTAAAGTTTAACTACTTGGCGTATCTCGGATAGTACGTTTCCCCTCTTATGTTTTTCCGAACACCTCCTTTCTTATGTTCTGGAGCCTGCTAGTTGTTGTCCCTGCGTCGCGCCAGGACATGCAATACGGGCTCGATTTTGAGTGCCAGCTGGCCGTTTCAATTTCGAAACCCGCTAATCTATGATGGCAACGAGTGTGCCATGGGGATAAAAGTTTGTTTAACCAGTTGATTCTAAAAGAAATTATGTCGGAACGGTGAGTGACGCCCGGGTCAGAAACTGGATGTTTATCATATCCAAAGGGTTGTCCGGAAGTGTTTGTTTTCCTGACAGTCCGCTGCTGTCAGGGATGCGTGGGAATCGAGTTTTTGGGGTACCCGGGGAAAACATGTTTGCTTAGAATGTTGCAGGAGGCCGGCTGATGCATATTGTTGCCATGATCACCGGTTGATGAATTTTCAGTCGACGGGGTAGAAGCAGTTATTTCTTCAGGAAAATAATCATTTCAAAAAGCTTACCGTAATTTAACCGGGAAAATGTTGTGAGTCCTTAACTGGTGAAATATTGCCTGTTTTGTTTTCGTTATTATGAAAGTTGATTGATGAATGCTTTGTATGCGATTCATGCACTTTTCAACATCTATGGATCAGTCGTTGCCGGGAGTGGAAAATGGGGTGATCACCCGAAGATTATCATGGAAAAAAACCGCCGCATCAGGCTTTATATCCGGAACCTTCTGGGTCCCGCGGGAATGCCTGGACTGGAACAGATACCCCGGCATGCTCAAAAAAGTTAAATGTTTTCCAGGGTTAGCATTCGTGGTTAACGTATTTTGTAGGAGGGTTTTTCGAGATACGTACTTTTGCATTTCGGGCAGCGCCCTGGCGGTGAAAACCTCTTTCTTCCCTTGAAGGAATATCCGCATTTCAGGCACTGAAAGGGCTGGACAATCAAGTTTTTTCCTGATCTGGATACAGATTTTTCAACATGAATCAAATGCTTGTAAAGTTCTTTCTCCGGGATTCCGAGTGCTTGTGACAAATCCCTGGCATTCATGTTTCTCTCTGACAGCAGGTCAATTATTCTTTTGCGAAGTGTCTTCGATGTTTCCGCCACCGGTATTATCCCTGGGAGAATTTTGCCTTTTTGTTTCGGGGACCTCGGTATCTTATTGATTCTTGCATATCGTGTAGCACAGTTCCAGGAAAATTTTCGTAGTAGTCACTTGATCAGCTCCGTGGAAATGTTAGGATACGAGATAAGATTCATGGTGTACAATCGTTTAATGAGAGGAGCGTGGAGGAGAATGCGATGAAATATGATGAGTGGAGGGGACTGTATAATGCGATGAACAAGATAGGTGACCTTTCGCCGTGGGAGTGGATGAGCGAGCATGACATATTTGGAGTAGAGAATCCCGAGACGGGAGAGATTGGATTCGTGAGTGTTATGGGGGAGCTGGGAGAGCACTACGCAATCTCATTATACAGAGGTGC
>JALXAI010000498.1 GCA_026992215.1 Desulfobacterales bacterium
CTCGGACTCGACCCGGTCGAAATTGCCGAAGCACTCAGGATGCAGAACCAATCCCTTTTGGTAGGCACTTATACCAGCGATAACTATTCTTTCAGGGTGAAGGTCAGTAATTTTTTCAAGAATGCAGAGGATGTAGGTAACACACTCATAAAAGTGGTGAACGGTAAACCCGTCTTCCTCAGGGATGTTGCCAGAATTATTGACGGCCCCGAAGAACCGGAGAACTACGTTTTCTTTGTCCCCGGAAGTGCCGCCGCAAGAAAAGGGATAAAGGGACAGACCGGCAAACTCTATCCCGCCGTGTCGCTATCGGTCGCAAAAAGAAAGGGCAAAAATGCAACCAGGCTGGCCAATCTCTGTATCGACAAGATAAACTCCCTTAAAGGCTACCTGATTCCTTCCGATCTTAACGTAACAATCACCAGGAACTACGGAGAAACGGCCAAGGAAAAGTCGAATGAACTCCTTGAGCACCTTTTTATCGCCACCGCCTCGGTTGCGTTTCTTATCGCTATCTTTCTCGGAGTACGAGCCAGCTTGATAGTGATTATCGCCGTCCCGGTAACCCTCGCCATAACCCTGTTTATCTATTATCTTTACGGCTACACGTTAAACAGGGTTACCCTTTTTGCCCTGATTTTCTGCATCGGCATACTGGTCGACGACCCGATCGTGGACGTGGAAAACATTGTAAGGCACATCCGGCTCCCGGAGAACAAGGGGAAGCCTTTTACAGAGGTTATCGTGGGCGCGGTTAACGAGGTAAGAAGCCCGCTGATACTTGCCACTTTTGCCGTAATCGCTGCGATTATGCCCATGGCCTTTGTCGGCGGCCTGATGGGACCCTACATGCGCCCCATGCCCATCGGGGCTTCTCTTGCCATGATATTTTCCATGGTAGTGGCCTTTATCATAACGCCGTGGACCGCAAATCATATCCTGAAAAAGGAAGCGGAAGGGCACGAAGGTGAAAAGGAAGACATTTTTACCCATTACTATCGATGGCTGATGGGACACCTGATAAGAGACGTGAAATGGCGATGGGCCTTTCTTTTTGGCGTTTTCATCCTGTTTCTTGCCGCGTGTTCCCTTTTTTATTTCAAGATCATCTACGTGAAGATGCTACCCTTCGATAACAAGAGCGAATTTCAGGTCATCATTGACATGCCGGAAGGCACTTCCCTGGAACAAACTTCGAGAGTCGCGGAGGAACTATCACAGGCCCTTGTTGAGCGCCCCGAGATAACGGATTGTGAAATCTACGTCGGCACGGCAGCTCCTTTCAATTTTAACGGCTTGATCAGGCATTATTACCTGCGTAAGGGCAATAACGTGGCCGATATACAGGTAAACCTGCTCGGGAAAAAAGAAAGGAAGTTGCAAAGCCATGAAATCGCAAAACGGGTGAGGCCGGTGCTAACTCGCATCGCAGGAAAATACGGTGCCAGGATTAAAGTTGCCGAAGTTCCCCCGGGGCCTCCCGTCCTTCAAACCCTTGTGGCGGAGATCTACGGCCCCGACTACGATAAGCAGATTTCCATTGCCCGAAAAGTACTCCACATCTTTGAGAAAACCCCTAACGTGGTTGACGTGGACTGGTATGTTACCGATCCCCAAACGGAGTACCACATCGAGGTCGACCGCGAAAAAGCACTTTTAAATGGCATATCCCCGGCCAGGGTTATAAAAACCCTGGAGCTGGCAGAAAAAGGTCTCCGGGTGAATCTTTTGCACGATCCACTTGCAAAAGAAAGCGTCATCCTGCTTCTACACTATCCCAGGGGAAGAAGGTCATCACTGGCTGATATTTTGTCCATCAAAATGAAGTCACCTACCGGAAGGATGGTTTCCCTTGCAGAGATCGTCAAGGTACATAAAAAAACCCTTGAGCCCCCGATTTATCACAAGAACCTCCATCCCGTAGTGTACGTAACAGGAGATATGGCCGGAAAGGAAGAAAGCCCAGCCTACGGTATTTTGAAGATAAACAAGGCACTTAAGAAACTTGAAACCCCAGGCGGGTATCCAATAAAGATTTATTACACCCACCTGCCATTTTCCGAAAAGCAGTGGGCGCTTAAATGGGATGGAGAATGGCACATCACCTACGAAGTATTCAGAGACATGGGGCTGGCCTTCGGGGCTGTCATGATCTTAATATTCATACTGGTGGTCGGATGGTTCAAGTCATACTCCGCTCCGTTAACGATCATGGCTCCCATACCACTGTCCCTTATAGGTATCCTGCCGGCTCATGCACTTGCCGGAGCCTTTTTCACCGCGACCTCCATGATAGGTTTTATCGCCGGAGCCGGCATCGTGGTAAGGAATTCCATCATTTTGGCGGATTTTATCGAGTTGCGGTTGTCGGAGGGCATGCCGCTTCAGGAAGCGGTAATTGATGCCGGGGCAGTACGGTTCAGGCCGATGCTCCTCACCGCCATGTCCGTCGTGGTCGGCTCTTTCGTTATACTGTTTGACCCGATCTTCCAGGGTCTTGCCATATCACTTATGGCCGGAGAAGTGGCATCCACGCTTTTTTCAAGAATGGTTGTCCCCATTCTTTACTACCTGGATCACCGTATCAAGACGGAAAAAAAGCTTGTCTTGTGATCGGTAACCCCCGGCACACAGAAAACTTATTTACAAGCATTTACTTGTAAAAGATAATTGGTTATAAGTAATAATGACTTTAAGGGAGATGGAAGAAACAAAGTCAAAAGTTAGTTGTTCCCCGGAATTTTCAGCTCAGTGTTAAGTAATTCAATGTCCCGTCTTCTTGTTGCTTCAATTTCTTCCGGAAGGTTGGAGTTACTGAAATTAAATTCACCAGATTTACCCGCATACTTGGTTAGTTTACCTCGGATGTAAAATTACACGGCAATAAAATCGATCAGTATCAAAAGCTGCCTGGCCAATTTAGTGTACTGCCATTCAGCGAGGAGAAGAACCAATGAAAGTCCTAATTGTTTATCCAAGGGTGGAAGAGACGTTCTGGAGTTTTAAGCACGCACTGAAAATAGTAAGAAGAAAGGCGGCCTTCCCTCCCCTGGGAGCGCTGACGGTAGCGGCCATGCTTCCTCGAAACTGGGAAAAAAAGCTGGTTGATATGAACGTGAGAAACCTCAAAGAAAAAGACGTAGAGTGGGCGGATTACGTGTTTATCAGTGCGATGGTCGCACAGCAAAAATCAGCCCGTGATGTTGTTAACCTCTGCAAGTCGCTTGGTACCAAAACCGTAGGCGGTGGTCCGCTTTTTTTCTCCTATCATAACGATTTTTCGGACATGGATCACATCGTCGTGGGCGAAGGAGAAGCTATCTTGCCCGCGTTTATAAATGACCTTGAAAACGGTTCGGCAGAGCACCTTTATGTCTCGAGAGAACATCCCCCTCTTGACTCTGCCCCTGTGCCCCGGTGGGACCTGATAAGGTTTAGAGACTACGTGACAATGAGTATCCAGTATTCCCGCGGCTGCCCTTACAACTGCGAATTTTGTGACATCATTGTCATGAATGGCCGCATCCCGAGAACCAA
>JALXAI010000499.1 GCA_026992215.1 Desulfobacterales bacterium
AGAACCATCGGGCAGAATATCGGATTCTATGCCCCAGAATATACCAAAATCAGGGTTCCTGGCTCTCAACCTTTCTATCTCTTCCCTCTGTCGCCTGAGATCCACGGGTTTCAAGCCACCCGCGTACCCGGCACTCTGGCTGTGTTCACTGATACCCACGTACTCGAACCCACGGGACTTAACGTAGCTAACCATCTCTTCCAGGGAATACTTGCCGTCGCTGTAGGTGGTGTGAACATGGATAATACCGCGAACATCATCGAGTTCAACCAGTTTGGGTATCCTGCGCTCGGAAGCCGCCTCGATCTCTCCCATACCTTCCCGCAGTTCCGGTGGGATAAATTCCAGCCCCAGAACATCGTAAATCTCCGCCTCGTCACCGCAGATTATTTGCTTCCCGTTCCTCACAATCCCGTATTCATTAATCTTGATCCCTTTTCTTCTGGCAAGCTGCCTCAATTCCACGTTGTGATCTTTGCTTCCGGTAAAATGTTGAAGCGCATGGGGAAACTGTTCCCCGGTCACCACTCTCAGGTCCGCGGAAATACCCTGCTCCAGCCTGATACTTGCCTTGGTAGTGCCCTTTTCGACCACCGTCTCCGTGGCGGGAAAAGCGATAAACTCTTCGATGGCCTTACCCGGCTCCTCGGTTCCGACCAGAATATCTATGTCTCTCACGATCTCCCTGTACCGCCTGAGACTGCCGGCCACTTCAACACGGGCACCGGCTATGTTGTCCCCAAGCCACCCTTTGAGCAGCTCCGCCTGTTCCCAGGCCTCGTTTATCAGGAAATGACCCTGAAATTTCTTTATGTACCGAATTCCGTCGATTATCTTTTCCTGGGTCTTGGCGCCAAAGCCTTTCAGCTTAACCAAACGGTTTTCAATGCAGGCGTATTCAAGCTCGCCGATACTGCTGATGCCCAGTTTTTCGTAAAGTACCCTGGCCTTCTTGGGCCCGAGTCCGGGTACTTTAAGCATTTCTACGAGCCCATCGGGAACACTTTCCTTGAGTTCACGGTAAAACCTCAGGTCACCTGTCCTGATCATCTCCTTGATCTGTGACGCCAGGGTTTTACCGATGCCTTTTATTGACTCCAGCTCTCCTCTCTCCACCAGTTCGCTCACCGGTTCCGGGAGCGCATACAGAGTCCTGGCAGCATTCTGATAAGCCCGAACCTTGAAGACGTTCTCTCCCTTTATTTCCAGCAAAAGCGCTATCTCTTCCAGGATTTTTGCAATTTCCCTGTTTTCCATGGTCCCTTACTGCTCCACCCGGATGTCCAGTATCCGGCAAAAGACGTTCATGTTACATTATGATTGTAACAAACAAGTGTCAATCCAATAATAGCACAAACATTCGTTCGAGGCAGCGTATCAGAGCGGCTGCACTTGGAGAAATCAAACGGATGCCCGGTAACCAGGAAGATAATGAGCGAGGTACACATAGAGGCCTCCCTTTGATAAACTCATGAAACGTCCTTCGACCCTTCGACATGCTCAGGGCACCGTAGACTCAGGACAAGCCCTTCGACCCTTCGACCCTTCGACAGGCTCAGGGCATCGCATGCTCAGGACAAGCCCTTCGATAAACTCAGGACAAGCCCTTCGACCCTTCGACATGCTCAGGGCACCGTAGACTCAGGGCAAGCCCTTCGGTCAAACATCATGCGGGACATCCGGCGCAATGTAACCGTTATCACTGCCGGAGCGGGAATTCGGAAAACAGGCGTTTCGACCCCGGATCGTGTCCGCCACGCCTTTTTGCGACTCTTAAGCCGGGGCAAGAAACGCTTATAAATTAATAGTCAAGGATCAAAGATTTTGATATGAAGTATAAAACCGGTGTGAAGAGCGCAGCAGAGAACCAGGGTCCCGGCTTGTATTTATGCTAGATGAAATTCCCGACATAAAAGGAATAGACATAGCGGTTCATTATAACCCTGCATCCACGGTGGGTGGCGATTTCTACAACATATTAAAATGCCACAAGGGTCACGCAGGCTTTATTATCGGTGACGTATCGGGGAAGGGACTGCTTTCGGCGCTGTTTCTGGTTCGTTTCATGAGGGAATTTCAAAAGATATCGCTTTGCCAGGAAACGCTCACCGACATAATGAAGAAGACCAATGAAATGGTCTATAACAAAACCCGGAACGGGACTTTTATCACCATGGTCTTCATGATTTACAACCCGGAAAACCGGCTACTTTTTTATACCAATGCCGGTCATCCACCGCCGCTTCTGTGGAATTCCGACACCGGGATCTTTTCGTGGTTGAATAGGGCAAGCGTACCGCCGCTTGGAATATCCAGGGATATATCCATCGAGATAGAAAGGATACAGCTAAATCCCAGAGACTGCCTTGTTCTTTACACGGACGGCCTGGTAGAAGCCAGGGACAACGAAGGAAGCCTTTACGGCTTCAAGAGGCTTGAAAGAGTGGTCCGGCAGGCAGCATCCGGCGCAAAAGAGATTATTGAGAAGATAGTGGAGGATCTCAATTCTTTCAACGTGAGTCCGAAGTACAGGGATGACCTGACGATTCTGACGTTTTGCGTAAAGGACGAACCTTAACCACACTGAAGCCTTAATAATGGGAGTTGTGAAGATGTCAGAGAGTAACCCTGTTTTGGATGCTATTTTCGGCAGGCGAAGCGTACGCGAATACCTTGACAGGCCCGTTCCCGACGAATTACTTGAGAAAATACTGCTCGCGGGCATATGGGCGCCGTCCGGATTGAACAACCAGCCATGGAGATTTGCAATTATCAGGGACAGGAGTGTAAAATCACAGGTAGCCCGGCTTACCAGGTACGCGGCGATCATTGAAAGGGCGCCGGTGATTATCCCGGTTTTTATTGACAGGGAGAGCATGTACAACGAGGTCAAGGATTATCAGGCTATAGGAGCGTGCATAGAAAACATGCTCCTAGCGATACATTCTCTTGGCCTGGGAGCCGTGTGGCTCGGGGAAATACTGAAAAATGCGGAAAAAGTTCGAGACATTCTTGATTTGCCGGAAACGCTGGAACTTATGGCTGTTATTGCCCTGGGCTACCCCGCTCACAGAAAGCAAAAATCAAGCAGGAAACCTCTTGAAGAGTTTATTTTGAAAGAAATCTAGCAACTTATGTACGTGACCTGATACCGGCAAGTCACGATGAGACAGGGAGATTTGCCGGAAGAGCCAGCGGGTGGTAGTCTATGGAAGCTTTTTTCCGGGAGTCTGCCGTGTTTTACCGCTTTTCCCGGGTATTTTTATAAATTCAAATCAGGGTAACAGGTGTGCAGGTATGAAGGTTGGTTATTTCACGATGGAAATCGGGCTAAACGAAAGTATTCCCACTTATAGTGGTGGCCTTGGGGTACTTGCCGGGGATTATGCCAAGTCAGCGGCGGATATGGATCTGCCTCTTGTGGTCGTAACCCTGCTTTACAAGCGCGGCTATTTTGTCCAGGAAATAAACTCGGAGGGCTGGCAGGAGGAGGTTTATCCTATTTTTGATCCGAGACCTTTCATGG
>JALXAI010000500.1 GCA_026992215.1 Desulfobacterales bacterium
CCCTTATCCTGTCCTTCTTATCGGGCACAACGGCTCCAATCAGTCCGGCCAGCCGATATAGGGCCTTCACATTTTTCCTGTCTTTATCCTTTACAACAAGCGTAACAGGACCATACCGGCACCTCAAAAATTCTTCCACCGACACAGGAGGGTTCTTTCTTACCACGTTTAACGAAGTCCCAGGAAGCAACAATGCCCAGAGATTGCCACTCAACTCATCAATACAGCGGTCACCAGTGATAGCAAAATATCCGGAAAGCTCCACGTCCAGGTAATCCCCGATGGAAGTATCACCAAGGCCGGAGAGAGGAATTTCCACGGTTTTGACACCGCCGGAATTGACCACGGAGATAGTTTTAAGCGGATTTTTTTCGACCATGACCTGGAGACTTGATGCCCGCTTAAGCGCTGGAGAAAATTTAAGCTTCAGAATGATACTGCTCGCTTGGGCGGAACAGGAACCGCTCCATGGAAAGCGGAAAGACCTGTAGGCCCTGAAACCTCGGATAACTAGTGGCAAACGGTACCCCAGGTTTTCCAGCGGAATCCTTGTTGTCCGTGGCAACCACTTCCTGCTTTCTCCCGGTGATGTGGATACAACTATGGCGCCAGGAAACTTCTCTTTGAGTGTCTTCAGCAAGGAAACAGCATCTTCTCTTTCAAAGAAAAGCCCTGCATACAGGGCACCAGGCTTGTTCGGATCACTCCAGACCCCACCCACACTCTTGAGGAAAACATCGTGTTTTTGCGAATGGGCACTGGCGCTATTACCAGTAAGTCGAACGGTATAAAGAGTTTGCCCATGAGCGGCAACAGCACACAATGCAGCCATCAAAGCGGTCATAACACAGATAAAAAGTGACCTTTTTTTCATTAATTGCTCCTGATTCTTACGTTTAAACGATAACCAACGTATCGGGGTTTAACCCTGTGACGCCCCCTAGCCCTTAAGTATTTCAACCAGCTCTTCCCTAGTTAAGCCGTAGAATTCGTCTCTGTGTTCTCTTCCGTTCAGCATCCAGATACATGTTCCAAGAGAGCCGTTTCGCACCGCAAGCTCATGCCAGCTATTGTAGAGATCCCTGCGTGCACCTTGAAGGCGCTCCGATGGCATGGGAACCGGATCCTTGCTTGAGCAGGGCCAGCTCCAGCCCATTTCCCCTATGTACCAGGTTTTTCCTTTCAATAAATAGGCCCTTGACAATATCCATTCATCCGCCAGTCTGCGGAAATTCTCAGGTGTCGGTGCCACGCCCTGTTTCAGAAGATAAGCCCATCCTCTGCAGTCTCTGTATGTACTCCCGCATAGGTTAGTGCGATTCATGGAAACGTACGCATGGGGATACAGATGAATAGATGCGCAATTAAGGCCTCCGGAGAACCTATTCACGTTTTCGACACAATCCACGCCTTCATAATATTGGCTGTCCTTCTTCAAGAAACTGTAGTCACCTTCCAACCTTTTCCCCGTCCAGCCTTCTTCACCGGATGATACCAGTACGCTACCGCATCCCCTGTTTACCAGTTCCCTTCTTATCCATGCTGCCTGCCTGTTGAGCCACCTTGCCACGATGCCAGAACACCTGTTTTCGCCGTCGAAGGCGACGTTCTTTATGCTCCAGTATGATTTACCCCTCGGTTCGTTCATTACGTCAATTATGCAGATGTTCTTTGACTTGCCCAGAGTATCGAGAACCCTGGATATGTGACTTCTGAAACATTCCTCCACCCTCCTCGATGTAAAAAATTTCATGCTGTATGATAGATAGATACGTTCCTCCATCTTCTTATCACAAAGGGCCTCCAGGAAAGTACTTCTATCCATGTGACCAGCCCACACCAGGTACTGGAGTATTCCACCGTAGCCCGGCCAGTAGTTGGACAGCACCGGAATCAACCTGAGCTCCAGTCCGCCCAGAACCTCGACCAGCGCTTCCAGGACTTCGAACGCTTTGTGGTTCAGGGTGTTATTGTCAAGCCAGAGTCTGCCGTCGAAGGAACCCGACACCCTGTGCGACAACCATTCTGGATAATCGTTAAAAGCCCAGAAACGAATCGCGTTCAGCCTCGTTTTTTCGCGAATGGCACCAAGCTCCAGGTCCTGGTATAAATATTCTTCTAGCATTGCCCTGGTGGGCTTCCCGGGGTTCCTGAGGACCTTCCTGTAGCCCTCAACCAGAAGGTAATAGGCGTTTATTCCAACTACCGGTTTCGCGTTGCTGCCAAGCACAGACAAGGCAACCCTGGCAGAAGCCGGCCACAGCAAATAACCTGTGGATATACCAAGAATTTTCAGGAAAGTGCGTCTATCCCGGCGCATAACAACTGTCCGGACCCGATGAGTCGAGGTCCACATCAAAAGCTGAACTATATACAGGCTACCTTTTGCAGGTAAATTTTGTCAAAAAATTTAATGATTCGGACACCATTTGTACGCCAGGGTAACTAAAAATGGAAAACGGGGATAAATTAAAATTGTTACCCTCGGGTGGTTAACCAGGAGTCCGAATTACAAACAGGAAGCGCTTTCTGGTTGTTTCAGGTGATTATATGTGGATGATGCAAAGGCAGGCATCCATATTTACACAGCATTTGTCACTTGTGAACTCTCAGTAAAATACGACAGGCTATCTTAGCATTATCAAGCAGGTGGCCACAGAGCTCCAGTATATTCCCAATTGATGTGAAGACCTTTTCCATGTCCCAATTTTCACCCCGGGCCTTGGAGTACTCCATCGTGGTTGAGGCTGGAAGACAATGACAAGTGCTCACGGTACAAAGTAAAAGTGGTGTTTCACCACAGCGTTTCCGGTTCGAATGCTTCTCCCTTTGTTCACAGGAAAAGGTACCAACAAGTGCTAATTTTTGCCAAAATGCTTTTATCCTGATTTTTCGGCTCTGTTTGTTAGCCACAGCTTTTATTATTCTCGCCCATTCCCGGCACAACTTTCCGGAGATTCACCTGGGAAACGCTTTATTGTAGCATCGGCGGTGATATTGGCTACAACGTGGAACCACGTACAAAAATAGCTGTATGATCCCTCAATGGAGACTATATTAAAAGCTTTATTTATCCGCCTGGCCTTTTTACCCCGGGGCACAATCACCATTTCTCCATCCGACCTTTAAAAAACACCAGAACCGCCGCAATACCCAGCTACCGTATTCACTCCATAAAAATTTGCGATAACCGGACACTAACCGATAACCCGGTGTGAATAACAGATCATTAACACAGTGAGATTTCCCGTTCATCTGGTTGTTGGTATTACTATATTTTAATAGTCTTGCATTATGGGTAGGCTCATGTTAACATAAGCTAAACTCAGGAATATGAAAATGGGAAAGTAGTAGAGTGATCCTGCTGAGCCTTCGAATTCTCGTGGCGGCCGACAGCTCGGTTACGGTAACATCATGGAAATGGTTGCATCCATACCAGTCAGCCTTTTTTCCTGCAAAACTTTTAACGATTCCCAATTCAAAAAATTTTGTACAGGTAACTGAGTGTTTT
>JALXAI010000501.1 GCA_026992215.1 Desulfobacterales bacterium
CAGTCGTGAGAAGCCTAGAATGAGATATCTCCAGCAGAATCTCATGATTCCGACTGCCAGCGCGAGGGCTACGATATACGTGGCGTACCTGAGCAGGGAGTGAGCGGTTGCGGCCCCGTTTTTAAGGTCATCCACGGCCCATTTTATGACCCTGGGAATTAACAGCTGAAGGATATCCACCGCCACAAGGGCCAGAAAGCCCGCGATCAGACGAGGAAGGTACCTTTTGAAATAGGGCGAGATGACATCTATTACCGAAAAGAGGTTGGTTGCTTTGCCTGAGCTTAGTTTCATGGCTCTAATTATAAGCAGCTTCCCGGGAGTCCTCAATAGCAAAAGATACCCCTGTGACAGATTGGCATTGATGTGCCGGGTTTTTGCCTGTTTGTTTTATGCGAAGATGGCCGCGGAGCCCGCAACGGGATATCTGGTGCATGGAGGCAACCTTGTCAGCAGGAGGTATAAGCAGAAAAACAGACCACCATGAATATCACCGGTTGAAATGGATGCGGGACGCAGAATAAGGCGAGAGAAAACTCGCTAAACTGAAGCAATTGATTCCGGGTCCGGGGACATCATCTTCTGCCCGTTATCGATGAAAATTTTGGTCTTTGCGTTGGCTCCCGGCTATTGGTCCGGGGAGGTGAGCCACGCTACGGATCTAATGTAAATGCACGTTGATTTTTCGATAAGAGGTTTTATAATTCAGGTAAAATAGCCGGGTTATAACAGGCGGTTTGGTTCCCGGAGTGAAAAGGCCGACTTTTAAGAATGTTCGTGAAACCAGAGGGAGAAACAATGCCGG
Source organism: Desulfobacterales bacterium (assembly GCA_026992215.1). Lineage (GTDB taxonomy): Bacteria > Desulfobacterota > Syntrophobacteria > B119-G9 > B119-G9 > B119-G9. The sequence continues at coordinate 806 of JALXAI010000501.1, forward strand.
AGAAAGAAAAGAGAATTGAAGTCTGTACCTGTGAAAATTGCGGGAGCGAGGCGGAGATGGTTATCACCTGTGAGTTCGTGCCAGTGGAAGCCGAAAATAAAACGGTTAAGAAAGAAAGAAGACATGTCACCTGCAAGCATTGCGGGAACGAGGCTGACATGATCATAGAGGAGTAGTTTACGTCATCTTTCAATCCGCTGTCCTGAAGGTTTCCATGTTTCGGCAATGGATATAGACGTCGAGAACGTAATTTATGTGAGGTATACTGACTCCGCTTAGCAGTTCGTGGGTTAGGGAATGAACCAGGGCTTCTTCCCTTTCCTGCTCCTCGGCGGTTACAAGAAAACTTTGAAGAAACCTGGAGAAGCGTACCACGTGGATAAGCTCGTGGGTGACAATGTAAGCTGCAAGCGGGAACAGGGGTAGATCCCCTTCGCGGGACAGGGCCTTAAGTATCACGTGGTCTTGAAGGCAGATCTTGTAATAATCAGTGTGAAGGCTGCCTCTCAACTTTCTCTCAGGATTGCACACGTACTTAACTATCTGGGCAAATGCCTTTTCCGTGACTTCTTCCGGCCTTAAAGACTTCAGAGTTTTTATATCGTACCTGTACCTTTTCCATTCCGAGAAAGAGATTTTAAAGTGGTCACTAATCAGCTCTTCGGCCAGGATAGTGGCCTTATTTACGGTTTCTATTTGCTCGCTGTCAAAGTAAAGAAGATCGTTCATCCCAGGCAGCCAAGCTACAAATAAAATGATAATAATACCCGTGGATGGAGGGTTTTCCATCCGCGGCGCACAATCCCGGTTTTCAGGCCTGCCTCTATGAAATGGTCATGGCCTGCCTGTTTTTTGATAAAAGAAAACGAATTGCTGCCGACGTATTCTTCCTGGCAGCAGAGTTTTTTTTCGAAAGCGGTATTCTTCTATGGCAGCGAAGCCGCAACCAAAATTTAGGATACGACCCTTCGACAGGCTCAGGACACCGCCCTTCGACCCTTCGGCATGCTCAGGGCGCCGCATGCTCAGGGCAGCGCCTCCGCCAGAGGCGGACTCAGGACACCGCTTTGCTTTGAAACCGCAAAGACGCAAAGAAAAACTTTCTTCATTTCTCCAATCGGCGCCCGGCGATTGCAGAAATGAGCTCTGCCGCGTTGCGATAGGCTGTTCTCACCTAAAACTTAAAACTTAAAACGTAACTCAGGGCCGAAGGTCCGCCTCCGGAGGGCCGAAGGTCCGCCTCCGGAGGATCGAAGATCCGCCTCTGGAGGCTTATCCGCCCTTGGTGGACTAAAAACGGTCAAATCACAGCACGAAAATTATGACACGCTAAAACGTTACTAGTTTTAGGGAAGTACTCTAAATAATTCTCCCGGTCCTGCGATGCCGACCATCATTTAAAGCATCTTAAACGCCCTTGCTGCCGCTTCGATGGTTTTGTCCAGGTCTTTTTCTTCGTGGGCGGTGCTCACAAAGTATGCTTCAAATTGTGACGGTGCCAGGTATACCCCTTCCTCCAGCATTGATCTGAAAAAACTGGCGTACTTGCCCGTGTCTGATTTTTTCGCCGATTCGAAATCTGTAACCGGCCGGTTGTTGAAAAATACGCACCCCATGGAGCCGACCCTGTTTGCGTGAATATCCACACCGCTTTTCCTGGCCGCGTCCATGATCCCTTTTTCAAGGTAAGCACTTTTTTCTTCCAGTTCTTTGTAGATGGCCGGGTCAGAGAGTACTTCTAGTTGCGCGAGCCCGGCGCTCATGGCCAGCGGGTTTCCAGACAACGTTCCTGCCTGGTAAACGTTTCCTTCGGGTGCGACACTGCTCATGATTTCCTTTGACCCGCCGTAAGCTCCCACAGGCATGCCGCCTCCTATTACTTTACCCAGGCAGGTGATATCCGGATAAACTCCATAAAGTTCCTGTGCACCGCCCCGTGATACTCTGAAACCGGTCATCACCTCGTCAAAAATGAGGACAATTCCGTTATCATCACATATCTTTCTCAGTCCTTCCAGGTAACCTTCCCCGGGAGGAACCACACCCATGTTTCCGGCAACGGGTTCCAGGATAATGCAGGCTATTTCGCTCCCGATGTCCTTTGCCAGATTCTTTACCGCATCCAGGTTATTGTAGGGAAGGGAGATGGTGTCTTTCACCAGGTTTTCGGGGACTCCCGGGCTTCCAGGTATGGCCAGGGTTGCCACACCTGAGCCGGCCTCCACAAGCAGGCAATCGCTGTGGCCGTGGTAACAACCGTCGAACTTTACAATCTTCGATCTTCCAGTATAACCCCTGGCCAGCCTTATGGCGCTCATCACGGCTTCTGTCCCGGAGTTTACCATTCTTACCTTTTCGATACTTGGGACCATCTCTACGATCTTTTTTGCCATCTCTATTTCAATGGGAGTTGGTATCCCGAAGGAAGTCCCCCCGGGGAGAGTATTTTTGAGAGCCTTTATAACCGGCTCCGGGGCGTGCCCGAGTATCAGCGGGCCCCACGAGCAAACGTAATCGATGTAACTATTTCCGTCTACGTCTGTTATGTGGCACCCCTTCCCGGAAGTAACAAAGATGGGTTTCGTTCCCACAGCCTTACAGGATCTGACCGGGCTGTTTACGCCTCCCGGTATATATTGAACCGCTTCATCATACAAACTGCGACTCCTGGTAAAGTTCATGATTCCCTCCACTTCTCCGTTTTT
>JALXAI010000502.1 GCA_026992215.1 Desulfobacterales bacterium
AGAGACCCAAGGGTATCAGGGGGTCCTGCGATGTGGCTCTTAAGACCGAAACGTGCAGCGCCATGGGAGCATTGGTGGAAGACTGGAAATTCGTGGTTGAAGACGTGCTGGAAGAAGTTCGAGAAACGCAGCCCGCTTTTAAGGACATGGAAGTACACATTGACAAGGTCGGTGCCGAAATTTTCCTGAACCAGAATTCCAGGGAACCTGTTACCGAAGCAGAAGAAATGGTGCCCCTGTGGAAAATACTCCATCTCGCAGGAGCCGACTGGACTTACGGAGCAAAGGGTTGGGCAGCAGAGAATTATTGCATGTTTTTGGCCGATGACAAAGCATGGGAAGAAATCGTGAGGAGGAAAGCCAGGGCCGTGGATGAGCTGAAATGCAAAATCTGGCTCAATACTGAATGAGGCCACGAATTTTACGCAGTCCGGGTCGGACTGGAAAAATTCAACATTCCTCACAATTTCGAACTCAGGAGCATAATTCAATACTACGCGCAATGGATTCGGGAAGGCAAACTCAAGGTCAACTCCGACTGGAACAAGGATTTGAAAGTAAAGTTCACCGTTCAGGACCCCTGCCAGCTGGTCAGGAAATCCCTTGGTGACCCCATCGCCGAAGACCTACGCTTCGTTGTTAAGTCAGTGGTGGGCGAAGAAAATTTCGTGGAAATGGTCCCCAACAAGTCCAACAATTATTGCTGCGGTGGTGGGGGCGGTTACCTGCAGTCCGGATATAACGACGCGCGAAGAAAATACGGAAAGGTGAAGTTTGAGCAGATAATGAGAACAGGGGCTCAGTACTGCATTACCCCCTGCCATAACTGCCACTCTCAGATCATGGATCTATCCAAGTACTACGAGGGCGGTTTCTACGTGGTTCACCTGTGGACCCTTATATGCCTCTCTCTCGGTATACTGGGTGAAGAAGAAAGAGAATACCTCGGACCCGATCTCAAAGAAGTGGGCCTGTAGAGGGGAAATATCAGTCGCAAAGGGAGTAAACCCCGGCAAATTGCCGGGGTTTCTTATTTGCTTATGCACCCGCCACCTCGACCATCGCCTCCCCCGCACTTATCCACATCCACTGCTTCACTCTTTCGCATGCACGAAATTAACTGCCCACATTTCAGAAAAATTTATCATTTTCCCAATCGGCGCATGGTGATTGCGGAAATGAGCCGTTGCGCTTTAATGAAATCCACCGGATGCATGTTTTTTTGCCCGGGGTGTGATCGGGAGGCGAGCGTAGTATTTGAACTGTGTAAAACAGAGCCTTTTTAGTACTCGTTCGGCATCTGATTGAGTTGTGCCAATGTAAAAACGGGGCCGTCCTTGCACACGTACTCCGTTCCGATGTTGCACCTGCCACACATCCCGATTCCGCATTTCATTCTCATCTCGAGGCTCATTATCACCCTTTCCGGGGGAAACCCGAGTTCGGTTAAAATGGGCAGCGTAAACTTTATCATGATGGGCGGCCCGCATACGATCGCGTACGCGTTTTCCGAGCTTGGAGCCTTTTCCTTGGTAATCGTGGGGACGAATCCTACGTTGTACTTCCAGTCAGGATCATCCGTGGCATCAACGGTGATGTGCATATTAATGTCAGATCGCTGTTCCCACGCGGCCAGCTCTTCTTTGTAAAGCAAAAGCCCGGGATGTCGGGCACCGTATATGACGGTCAGGTCACCGAACCTGTCCCGGTTATCCGGATGAAGGACGTATACTATTGATGAGCGCAGCGTGGTAAAGGCAAAACCACCGCCGATAATCACAAGGTTCTTCCCTTCGAACCAATCCCACGGATAACTTTTTCCAAGCGGCCCTCTCACACCAATGATCTCGCCCGGGTGCATGTTGTGAAGATGGGTTGTAACAAGACCAACCTTGTTAATCGTGAATTTCAAAAACCCCTCTTCCGTGGGAGACGTGGCGATGCCGATTGGCACCTCACCCTTCCCGGCCACGGAAATCTCCGCGAACTGTCCCGGCAGATACCTGAACCTCTTTTCATCTTCCGGCTTCAAAAAAACAAGTTTAAACGTCTTGAGAGCACCGTCGGTGGTCTCGGTAATTATTTCCTCTATTCTTACAGGGGAAGGCAAGTAAGGATTTTCCATCAGCCTATTCCTCTCTTTCGCATACCTCTGCTGTCATCACTTCCATCACGCGCCTGATATCGATGTTCACAGGGCACGATACCACACATCTGCCGCAGCCTACGCACGCAACACCGTTGCCGTACTTATCAACGTAATACTTGAGCTTGTGCATGAACCTCTGGCGTACCCGTTGCACCTTTTGTGCCCTGGGATTGTGCCCGGAACCGTGAAGAGTGAAAATGGGAAACATGCACGAGTCCCAGTTCCTGAGCCGGTCTCCGTCGTTCTTGTAGACTTCGTCCTGGATATCGAAACACCAGCACGTGGGGCACACGAAAGTACAGGTACCGCAATTGATACAGGCAAACTCGATTTTTTCCCAGAACTTCCCGTTAAAAAGTTCAAGAAGGTCTTTTTCCTTCAGTTTATCAACGGGAAGACTTTTTCGGATCTTCGCCCTTGCCGCGGCTTCAAGTTCCCGTGCCTTTGATTTCAACGATTCGCCCGGAGCTTTGCCCGAGCAAAACGAAACGATCTGTTCCCCCTTTTCCGTGACTGCCCTTGCCAGGAAACTTTCTCCCAGATCATACAGCAAAACATCAAGCCCCTTCTCCGAAAAAGGACCGCCCCCCGTGGACGTGCAAAAGCACGTGGATCGCGGCTCATTGCATCCGAGACCTACCAGGATTGCCTTCTCCCTTCTTCTTGCCCACCACGGATCCGTGTATTCTTTCGTTATGAAATTGACATCAACCAGCTTGAAGGCCTGGGCATCGCAGGGACGAAGACCAAGCAAAACCCGCTCCCTGAATTCTTTGGGCGCTTCTTTCAGAATTCCACTTTCTTCCTTCCCGGGCGCAACGGTAAATTCAAACATCCTTTCGGACTGTGGCAAAAAAGCACCTTTGGGCGACAGGCGAGTATTTTTGTAAGACAGATCCGCCTCGTCGGCCGCGGAGATTCTCTCAAACAGGTACATTCCGCCTCTGGCTACCGGAGCAAAAACCTCGTAGCTTTCAAGCAGCCTGCCGACGAAACTGGCCAACTCATCTTTCGGAATAATCACCTCTGACATCAATAACACCTTCTTTTAATAAGCTTCTTTTACCCGGTTTCTGCCATCTATTTTATGAAAAATTCGGGGTCATCGGGACGATAAGTGTCAAGCGGCGGTCTCTCATCAAGACTCATCCCGGCCTCGTACCCGTAGAGCTCGCGAATATCCTTTTCCAGCTTTTTCGTAAGCAATCTCATTGGTATCCCCACGGGGCATGCCCGTTCACACGAACCGCAGTCCGTGCAGCGGCCGGCACAATGAAATGCTCTCAGGAAATGAAAGGTCATCACATCGGTTATGTCTATACTCTTTCCCACCCACTGGGGCCTCGATTCATCCACGAAGCAGGTGGGACAGTAGCAAAGAGGGCACGAATTCCTGCAGGCGTAACACCTTATGCAGGGGCTGAAAATATCCCTGAAATATTGATATCGTTCTTCGGGGTCCATTTCTTCAATGGCCTTGATATCATCATACCTGTCCACGTGATCGGGCTCTTCTACCGGTTCGTCAACCATCTCGTCGTATATAACAGGATTGTGGTGTATGCAGATGGAACAATTTTCCTGGAGCACTTCGACCCTGGGAATGGTTTCGGACAAACCGTCTCCCTTAATTATTACGTTTTCCGCATCTTCGTCCACCTCTTCTATTTCCCTTCCCTCAAACATGGCCAGGATCTGCCTTCTGTCTATCATCCCCCTGCACGGAATTCCGATAATGTAAAGCTGATCACGCTTTACCTGGTTTTCCACTATGTGGTTTACGATGTTTCTCGTGTCGCATCCCTTGGCTACCACCGCTATTTTTTCTTTCCTCTTGTGTAGATAATTAGCCAGGTTTATCCCGCAATTGCTGTCCCAGTACAGTAGATCAACATCTGACGCGCTTCTGGCCATGAAGGGTTCGTTCATCATCGGAATGGTACCCTTCCTGAAACCCAGCACCGCGTCAACCTTCTCTTCTTCCAGTAGCTTGCGAGCTATTTCCCGAATCTTGGGTATGTATTCCTTCATCTACTCAACCTCAGGTCTTTTTTTCATGAAATACTTAAGCGGGCCAACCTTTTTGACTGTTTCCGTAACTTCGCTTACCACTTCCACGAATTTCCCCGCTTCCGCGGATGAAACCCACGAAAAATGTATCCTTTCCGGTTCTATGCCCATGTACTCAAGAAGGCTTTTCAGCAAGGCAAACCGTCTTCTCGCGTAATAGTTGCCTTCAAGATAATGGCAATCCCCGGGGTGACAACCTGATATCCATACTCCATCGGCACCATGGCGGAAGGCTGCCAGCACGAATTTGGGGTTAAGCCTGCCGGTACACGGAATCCTGATCACCCTGATATAAGGAGGGTACTGAAACCTGCTCACCCCAGCCAAATCAGCGGCTCCGTACGAACACCAGTTACACAAAAAGGCCACAATCTTTGGTTCCCAGTCTTTCATATATTGTTCTCCAAAACTTTCACCCTTTACTTACAAAGACTCTATCATCGCAAAAATTTGAGGTTCGTCAAACCCTTTCAGGCTTATTGCTCCTGACCTGCAGGAAGCAACGCAAAGCCCGCAGCCTTTACACAATGCCGGGTTTATCTCGGACACACCCCTGTCATTGAAACTCGGTGCGTTAAACGGGCATACGGCAACGCACACACCGCAAGAGCTGCACAAAAACGGGTTGACCGTTGCAACCATGCCCGATACTTCCACCTTTTTTCTGGCCAGAAGTGTCATGGCACGAGCGGCTGCAGCCTGCCCCTGGGCAATGCTTTCGTCTATTGATTTCGGGTAGTGAGCCAGACCGCACAGGTAAACACCGTCGGTGGCAAAATCCACGGGGCGAAGCTTGGCGTGAGCTTCAACAAAAAAACCATCTTCGTTCAGTGCCACCTTGAAAAATTGCGCCAGTTTTTCATCCCCGGGTGATACGATGGCGGTGGCCAGCGTTAACAGATCGGGCTCAAGCATTACCGGTTTGCCCAGCACGTGATCAATTACTTCAACCTGAAGCTTTCCGTTTTTCACGGAAACTGTCGGTTTGTTCTCGACGTCGTACCTTATGAATATAACTCCCGCCGCCCTCGCCTCATGGTACAGATCCTCCCTTTCCCCGTAGGTCCGCATGTCCCTGTAAAGAATGAACACGCTGGCGTCGGGATTTCTTTTCTTTATTTCAAGGGCACTTTGCACGGAATGAGTACAGCACACCCGGCTGCAGTACGGGCGCTCAGATTCCCGAGAGCCCACGCACTGGATGAAAACAGCACAGTTAATTTTTTCCAGTTCGGGATCATCTTGCAGAAATTTTTGATCAAGTTCCAGATGTGTCAGTACCCTGGAGTCTTTTCCGTACATGTACTCGTCAGGCTTTAATTCCCCGGCACCCGTGGCAACCACTGCCACTCCGTGCTCAATGGTCTCTTCTTTCCCGTCGTTTTCAATTACGGAAGTAAAGTTCCCCATGAATCCGTCAACATTTTTAAGCTCGGTATTGAGATGCACCGTAATGGAGGGATTGTTTTCAACGTCCCGGATCATTTTCTCCAGAATTTCCCGGACGTTTTCTCCCTTCCATGTCAGATGAAGCTTTCGGGCATTGCCGCCTAGTTCACCTTCTTTTTCGATCAGATCCACATGGTACCCAGAGTCAGCCAGGCTCAAGGCGGCCGACATCCCCGCAATACCGCCCCCTATTACAAGGGCACCTTCTTTTACCTCTATCTCCGAATCCCTCAACGGTTCAAGCAGAGCGGCCTTGGCAACGGCCATTCTTACCAGGTCCTTCGCCTTCTCGGTCGCTTCTTCCGGATCATCATGCACCCAGGAATCCTGGTTCCTGATGTTGGCCATCTCAAAAAGATACTTGTTCAGCCCGGCGTCTATCAACGTTTCCTGGAAAAGAGGCTCATGGGTCCTGGGAGTGCATGCGGCGACCACCACCCTGTTCAACCTGTGTTTTTCAATGGCTTCCTTGATCAGAAGCTGGGTGTCCTGGGAGCAGGTATAAAGATTATCGGCGACATACTCCACGTACGGCAAAGACCTGGCGTAGTCTCTTACCGCCGGTACGTCCACAATCCCGCCTATGTTGATACCGCAATGACACACGAAGACACCAACCCTTGGCGGCTCGCCGCTGATATCCCGAGGTTGAGGAACTTCCCTGCTCTTCGTCATCGTGCCCCGAACTTCGCTCAGTACCGTACCAACGGCGGAAGCCGCGGCGCTTGCTTCCATCACAGACTGCGGAATATCCTTTGGCCCCTGGAAGGCGCCGCAAACAAAAACACCCGGTCGGGATGTGGTTACGGGAGCCAGGGAAGAAGTTCTGGCAAAATCATGCGGCCCGAGCTCAATTTGCAGCTTCCCGGCCAGTTCCCTGACCTTTTTCGAGGTCTGAAAGCCCACGGAAAGCACAACCATGTCAAAGGTTTCTTCCTCTATGCCACCGTCTTCCGCCAGGTAGCTTATCGAGAGATTCCCGTCATCCACCGGCTCTATGCTGTGCACACGACATCGCACAAAACGCACCCCGTATTCGTCCCTGGCACGCCGGTAGTAGCGCTCAAAATCCTTGCCCATGGTGCGCATGTCCATGTAAAAAATGGCCGTATCAAGCCCCGAATGACTGTGAGACTTGGCTATAACCGCTTCCTTGATAGCATACATGCAGCATACGGCGGAGCAATAGGAATTGCTGCAGTGGTGCACGTCTCGAGATCCGACACACTGGATCCACGCAATCTTTTTCGGCTCCTGTAAATCGTAGGGGCGCAACAGGTGCCCCTGGTACGGCCCGGACGCACTTAAGATTCGTTCGAACTCAAGGCTTGTTACCACGTTTGGATGGGTGTCGTAGTTGTACGCGGCAAGTTCATCGGGCCTGAAAACTTCGTTTCCGAGTGCGAGCACAATGGCTCCCACTTCCACGGTCTGGCGGTTCTCATGATCATCGTAGAGCGGAGCTTGCGCAAGACAAACCTTTTCACAAAGCCCGCATCCAATACACGCGTCTCTGTCTATGGTGTAAGACAGCGGAACAGCCTGGGCGTACTGTATATAGGTGGCGGTTCTTCGGCAGAGTCCCTGGTTGAATTCATCGATAGCATCAACGGGACAGTGCTGCTTGCACACACCACATCCGGTACACTTATCCGGATCAATGTACCTGGGATGATTAACCACCTCCACCTGAAAATTTCCGGCTTCTCCCGAAACCGATTCCACCTCGGAATTCGTAATTATGTTGATGTTAAGGTGCCGGCCGACCTCGACCAGTTTGGGGGAGATAATTCACATCGCGCAGTCGTTGGTCGGAAACGTCTTGTCCAGCTGCGCCATCATTCCCCCGATGCTCGGAGAGCTGTCAACCAGATGCACGTAATAGCCGGCGTCGGCGATGTCCAGAGCGGCCTGCATTCCGGCAATTCCCGCCCCTATTACCATAACCGAACCGATCTTCTTGCCTTTTTTCTTTGCCATCATTGATCCTCTTGAACTGCATCCTCGTCACAAAAAGTTTATCCCTGCGCGGCAAACCTGGTTATCGTTCCGTCGTGACCGCTGAGAGAAACTTTACCCTTCGTTTGCAAATCAACAACAAGTTCCGCCACGTGGGGAACTTTCATACCAACCCTGCCGGCAATCTCCCGGACAGACTTGGGTCCTTCCTTGAGCGCCAGGTAAACAAGGCTCTTTTCGTACTCGTCTATCAGTTTACGCACTACGAACTTTCCGTATTCTTCGGGATCAAGCGTCTCCCCGTACACGTTGCCTTCTTCCGTGAGCATCCTTTCTATGCCGAGAACCCACCTCGCCTGCTCAGATTTGAAGGTGTGTATAAGGGCATCCAGTTTAAAACGATGCTCCTTGACCGGAAACGGCCCCTGCGCTTTTACTTCGTCCGTTATGGCTGTGATGATCTCCGCGAATCGCTGCCCTTCCGCGGCAGATACCCACTCTAGGTACAATCTTTTTTCCCCGATCCCGGCGTACTTGAATAATTCCCGGGTAAGCTTTACCCTTTTTTCCGCGTAAACATTACCTTCCAGGTAATGACAATCACCGGGGTGTCACCCGAGCACCAGGGCAGCGTCATAGCCCGCCTTCAGAGCTTCTGCCAGAAATATCGGGTCTACACGCCCCGAACACATGACCCTTATGACTCTCAAAGTCGGAGGGTACTGAAAACGCGACACCCCCGCCAGGTCAGCCCCGGCATAGGCGCACCAATTACACAGAAAACCAAGCATCCTGGGTTCAAAATCGCTACTCATCTCGTGTCTCCACAAACTCTGGCTCGTTCAAGTCCTCTCCTAAAGCATCAATGGCCGCCATAATCTGGGTATCCCTGAAGTGCACCATGTCAATGGCCTTCTCAGGACAGCTCGCGGCACAAATTCCGCATCCCTTGCAGGACGCGCTTATGTTTTCCGCCCTGTAACCCTTTCCGGGTAACTCTACCAGGCGAATAGCGCCAAAAGGGCACAGGGTCGTGCAAAGCCCGCAACCTATGCATTTTTCCTGGTCGACAACGGAAACGATGGGTTCAACGGTCATCTCTTCTTTCTGCAGAATTATGGAAGCTCTCGCCGCAGCAGCCTGTGCCTGCGCGATACTTTCTTCCAGTGGCTTCGGATAATGAGCGAGCCCGCAAACAAAAACCCCGTCCGTGGCAAAGTCAACCGGGCGAAGCTTCATGTGAGCTTCCAGAAAGAAGTTATCCTGGTTGAGGGTGACCTTGAAAAACCTTGCGAGATCTTCGTGATCCCTTGGATAAATGGCGGTGGCCAGGTGGATAAAATCAGCTTCGAGGGTAACCGGCATCTGTAGCACATGGTCTGTCACGGTCACCTTGAGCACTTTTCTTCCGTCTTTTGATTCCCCTTCTTCCACCACCGGCTTGTTATCAAGGGAATATCGAATAAATATGATCCCTTTTTGTCGTGCCTCCGTGTAAAGTTCTTCACGACGCCCGTAAGTTCTGAGATCCCGATACAGAACAAATACATCCATCTCGGGGTTCAATTCTTTCAAATGGATTGCCTTCTGCACAGCCGCTGTGCAACATATTTTAGAGCAATAGGGCCGTTGAGGCTCCCTTGAGCCCACACACTGGATAAAAACGGCACACCCCGCGGACCTTACCAGTTCCGGATCGTTCTCTATTGCGTCATCCAGTTCATGCCAGCGAAATACGCGCTCGTTTTTCCCGTAGAGGTATTCGTCGGGTTTGTAGCTTCCCGCACCCGTGGCCAGTATGGCAACACCATGATTGATGGTTCTCTCACCGTCTCCACTTTTTACAATCGAATTGAAATTACCGACAAATCCTTCGACGTCAACAACGGTTGAATTTAAAAGCACCTCTATCTTCTCGTGAGCGTTTATCCTGTCTATGAGATCCCGCAGATATTGGCGGACGTCTTCGCCTTTCCACGTTTTCTTCAGGCGAAGAGCCTGCCCTCCGAGACGATCCGTCTTCTCCACAAGGTAAGTTTTATATCCCTGGTCAGCCAGGGTCAACGCCGCTACCATCCCCGATACACCGCCACCAACCACGAGAGCCTGCTGGGAAAGCTTAACCTTAATTTCTTCCACGGGTTCAAGCAACGCCGCCTTTGCCACGGCCATACGCACAAGGTCCTTGGCCTTTTCGGTGGCCTTTTCAGGTTCGGACGAATGTACCCAGGAATCCTGATCCCGAATATTCGCCATTTCAAATAAAAATCTGTTCAAACCGGCTTCACGCAGAGTTTCCTGGAACAATGGCTCATGAGTCCTGGGCGTGCAGGCGGCAACCACCACCCGGTTCAGCCTGTGTTCCTTGATCGTTTTCACCATATTTTCCTGCGTGTCCTGCGAGCAGGTAAAAAGATTTTCGCCCGCGTACACCACGTAAGGGAGACTTTTCGCATATTCCACAACTTCCGGCACCCTGACCACGCTGCCTATATTGATGCCGCAGTTGCAGACAAAAACGCCGATTCTGGGCTCTTCTCCCGTTACCTGTGCCTCCTCCGGGTAAGATTTGCTCTTAGTCAGGCTGCCCCTCACTTCGGCCAGTGTTACCTCCGAGGCGGCAGCGGCGGCGCTTGCTTCCATGACCGAGTACGGGATATCTTTCGGCCCATTAAATGCTCCGCACACGAAAATACCGTTTCTGGAAGTTGCAACCGGGGCAAAGGAAGAGGTTTCGGCAAAACCGTCGAAGTTTAATTCCACTCCCACTCTTTTGGCCAGATCTTCCATTTCTTCGCTGATTTCAAGGCCCACCGAAAGGACGACCAGGTTGAAAACCTCGCTTTCCAGTTGCCCGCTTTCATTAACGTAGCTGATAACAAGGTCTCTTGTTTCGGGGTCTTCTTCTATCGTGTGGATGCGGCACCGGATAAAGCGAACCCCGATTTCATCCCTTGCGCGATTGTAGTAACGTTCGAAATCCTTACCGTATGTTCGCATATCCATGAAAAATATGGCCGTATCCAGCGGTTCCGTTGCATGTTCCTTGGCAATTACCGCTTCCTTGATCGCGTACATGCAGCAGACCCCGGAGCAGTATCCCCTGGCGGCCCTGTGCAGGTCTCTTGACCCAACACACTGAAGCCAGGCAATTTTTTTGGGCGCCGTTTTGTCGGAAGGCCTTAAGAGATGCCCCTCGTAAGGGCCGGATGCGCTCAAAATACGCTCGAATTGAGTACTGGTAATGACATTGGGATATCTTGCAAACCCGTATGTGTCGTACACTTCCGGGTTAAACTCTTCAAAACCGGGAGCAAGAATCACAGCTCCCACCTTTAACTCAAAAACCTCTTCTTTCTGGTCAAAATCCACTGCTTCGGCAGGACAAAATTTCTGGCATGCCTTGCATTTACCCTTTTGAAAATAAATACAGTTCTCGGCATCAATGGCATATTTAAGGGGAACCGCCTGAGGGTACTTCACGTAAGCAGCCTTGCGCTGGTTCAGCCCTTCGTTAAATTCGTCCACAACCTTTCTCGGGCACTTTTCCGCGCATCTCCCGCACGCAATGCACTTTGTTACATCAACGTACCTGGGACGCTGACGAATTCTTACGCTGAAATTGCCGGCATCACCCTTAACTTCTTCAACTTCCGCCAGAGTAATAACTTCAATGTTAAGGTGTCGGCCACACTCCACCAGCTTCGGAGAAAGGATACACATGGAACAATCGTTGGTGGGAAAGGTTTTGTCAAGTTGAGCCATTACCCCGCCGATGGCAGAACTTTTTTCCACCAGGTATACAAAGTAACCGGAATCCGCAAGATCCAGTGCCGCCTGAGTCCCGGCAATACCCCCCCCCACGACCAGTACCGCCC
>JALXAI010000503.1 GCA_026992215.1 Desulfobacterales bacterium
AGTCAGCGATAGTTCTGCCACGGACCTTGAAAATAAGGCTCTTTGGCTGGAACCTTGTGCCTTTGCACGCGGGGCACGGCACGTACGTTCTGAATCTTGAAAGGAAAACTCTAACGTGAAGCTTGTAGCTTTTCTTCGAGACCTTTTGAAAAAAGCCCTTGATTCCTTGATATCGTCCCTTACCATCAATAATTGCTCTTTTCTGTTCCGCCGGTAACTGACAGAAGGGGACGTCCAGGGGAATCCCTTCTTTTATGCAAAAATCGATTAAACGTCGGAATTCGCGTCTTTTGGTCCTGTACGGCTTAATTGCTCCGTCTTTAATGCTAAGTCCGGGATCCGGGATAACAAGGTCAGGATCGATCTCAATTACTTTGCCAAAACCTCGACATTCCGGGCATGCTCCCATGGGGCTGTTAAAAGAAAAGAGATTCATGTTTTGAGCCGGAGGGTCGAATCCACAGACAGGGCACCTCCGCATCGAAGTAAAGTAGTGAAACGTGCCCCTTTCATCTATGATAGCAAGCCTTCCGTTACCGTATCTGTAGGCCTGCGTGAGGGAGTCAATCAGTCTTTTTTCCCGCAATGATACGCTGCTGAGCCTGTCGAGTACTATCCAGACAGGGCGATCCGGAGGTAGCTCATCTGTTTGAAGCCTCTTGATTTGTCCGTGGTGCCAGAAGCGAGAGAAACCCGATGCCATGAGAAACTCTTCCCATTTTACCCGGTCACTGTAAAGGCCCGGTGGGAAAGTGGCTGGAAAGGCAACGAGAAAATAATCCGTGACGGTCTCTTTTAACCATTTTGCAACATTGTGAGGTTCCTTTGGTGCGATCGGGATATCACACTTCGGGCACCAGGGAATGGCGGCCCTGAAAAAAAGGAGCTTGAAATACGATGTTAATTCTGTGAGAGTCCCGACGGTTGACCTTGAACTCTTGATTACTGTCCCTGCTTCTATCGCAAGGGCAGGAGGGATCCCCTCGATTCTCTCGGCTCCGGGTCTGTCCAGTCTTTCGAGAAACTGTCGGGAGTAGGGAGAAAAGGTTTCGACGTAGCGTCTCTGTCCTTCTGTATAGAGAATATGAAAGGCCAGGGTGGATTTACCTGAACCACTGGGGCCGGTAATGGCCACGAGGTGGTTCAGGGGGATTTCGATATCGAGGTTTTTGAGATTGTGTTGTTTTGCTCCTTCGATGCGAATGATGTCAGGCGCCCGCTTTTTCATTGCTCTCAAATACCGAGCTTCTTCGCAAGATCTTTATAGACTTTTGGAAATTCGGGCTGGAAGTTCTGATAGAAAGTTATCGGGTACCTTGCACCGATCTTTTTGCCCGATTCTTTCAAGCCTTCAACCAGGTCATCGAGAAACGACAGGGGCAGCGAGAAAACCATTTCATCATCCATGGTCATAGAGAAAATTCGGTCTCCCAGACCGGGGATTACTACCCGGGGTTCTCCGGTTTTCATGGGGCATACGAGGTATTCCGAACACTCAACCTTGCCGCCAAATGACCCTTTCACCCGCCCGGACGAGTTAAAGGTTGCCGCCTGCGCAAGGCGCGAAATTTGTGCCGGGTTAGCGTAAATGACAATGACGTCTGGTTGTGTTACTTCCTTTGTTAACGGGAAAAGCAGGATTCCTTCGAACTCATCTTTTTCAAGAAGACTCATCTCTCTAACTTCATCGAGGCTTATTTCTTTGTTGTTCTTGAAGCCTACCTCGCAAAACAGGCCGCTCAATTCGGCTTTGGCGTCAGGGGCTGGAGTCATCCCGAAGGCAAGCAGCGCCGGCACGCAAATTATGTCATCGGCTGTCAGCGCTACCAGCCAGCCGTAATTCCTGGCCATCGTCACGGCCTGGCAGATAGTGATCTTCTTCTTAAGAAATATGGCAGGCCTCTTCGCTTTTTCGGGTATTTCCTCGGGGTCTCGTATAAGCTTTACTCCCAGAGGAAAAGTCTTCAACCTGAGGTTATCCATAAGGAATCTTGCTTGTTCACCAAGTTGTGACATGTCGTTTCCCCTCCTCCCCATTTTTTGGTTTACTGTTTGTGATTACTTTTAAAATGCCTTCTATCCGGTTATTTTAACAAGAATGACCATAGAACACCTGCGGCGATGGCGGAACCTATCACTCCTGAAATATTGGGTCCCATGGCATGCATGAGAAGATAGTTGGTTGGATCTTCCTTGTTGCCTACTAACTGTACAACCCTGGCGGAATCCGGCACCGCCGATACTCCCGCGGCGCCAAGCAGCGGGTTTATTTTTTCCCTGCTGAAAAGATTCATTAGTTTTGCAAACAGTATCCCTCCGGCGGTTGCAACCATGAACGATGCTGCCCCCAGGCAAAAAATGCCGATAGATTTGCCTGTCAGGAAGACATCGGCCTGAGTTGATGCTCCCACGGTCACTCCGAGAAGTATCGTAACTATGTCAATGAGGGCTGTGCGTGCAGTTTGAGCAAGTCTGTCAGCCACGAGGCATTCTTTCAACAGGTTTCCCAGGAACAGCATCCCGAGGAGTGGCAGGGCGGCGGGTGCCAGGAAACAGCACAGGAGGAAGGCTACAATGGGAAACATTATCTTTTCTCTTTTGGTGACCTGCCGTGGGTCACTCATTCTTATCAACCGTTCTTCCCTGGTGGTCAGAAGATACATAATCGGAGGCTGTATAACGGGTACAAGAGCCATATAAGAGTAAGCGGCAATGGCTATGGGTCCCACCAGATGAGGGGCAAGTTTCGCTGACAGAAAGATGGCTGTGGGACCGTCAGCGCCGCCTATTATACCGATGGAACCGGCTTCATTGGCAGGGAATCCGAGGGCAAGGGCAGTAAGAAAGGTAACGAAAATTCCCACCTGGGCCGCCGCTCCTAAAAGCATCAATTTCGGGCGGGCAAGCATGGTGGAAAAGTCTGTCATCGCACCAATACCCAGGAAAATGAGCGGCGGATAAATGCCCTGTCTCACGCCAAAGTAAAGATAGTTCAATACGCTTCCCTTTTCGTATATCCCGAGACCGAGTCCCTTGAATACGGGAATATTGCCCATTAATATTCCGAATCCGATGGGTACCAGAAGTAACGGTTCATAATGCTTTGCGATTCCAAGGTAAATGAAGGCAAGACCCACGGCAATCATTATCAAATGACCGTATGTCGCCATCCCGAATCCCGTGTTCTGCAAGAAATTAATTATGAGCTCCATCGGTTTTGAACCCCTCCCGTAATACTTTGCCAGTCCTGGATGTTTGTGCGGGTTATTTCCTTTTGTCCTTTGCTTTTTTTTCTACCTTTTCTATCCTGACGTCTCGCGCCCATCTGAACAAACCAACCTTGTCTCCTCCCGCGTCGTAGATAAGTCCCTGGCGCAGGAACATGTCGAGGTGGAAATAGGGTCTCAATATCCCGCGCTTTTCGGCCTGTCCAAGAAGGCGGGGGAGAGAAAACGGTTCCCCGAGCCGCTCGGTAATCCAGCGATAATAGTTATATATCTCGATT
>JALXAI010000504.1 GCA_026992215.1 Desulfobacterales bacterium
CCCCCTCTTCCAGTATGTCCTCGACATCTACCTCCAGTGTCTGGGCAAGCTTCAAGGCGTTTTCGCGCTTAACACTCGGGTAGCGCTTATTCTCCCATCTGGAGATGGTGTCAATGGTAACTCCAACAACCGTTGCCACATAGAGTTGGGTAAGGCCCTTCTCCTCCCTTATTTGTTTTATTTTCTTGCTATCAAGCCTTACGGTCTGTGGAAGAGTGAATTCCATTTGGTGTCTGACTTCAAAATAACTAATTGAATTTATTAGGAGAACATTCTACGTCTAACTGAGTCGGCCGGATGTCTATAGGCATATAACCCGATGTCCATTGTTTTATCAACAACCTTTCCCTAGGGTTGAGACAAAATCAGGAAGCAAAGGCTTCAAATAAAAGATGGAGGTAAAGGTGATGAAAAGAGTCGAGAAAAAACGTGGAAACCGGGTGGTACGGCTGGATTTTAAGAGGATGGTGGTTGGTACTGCCGCGGTCTTTCTGCTGGCAGGTCTCCCGGGGCCTTTAGTTGCTTCGCAGGATGTGGCAGTGAAAGCGGCAGGGGACGCTGCCCAGAAGGCAGTGGCTAAGGTGGTGGAAAAGAAGGAAGTTGCTGAGAAGGCCGTTTCAAAGGCCACTACAGCCAAGAAGGATGAGGCAACTGCAAAGATTCCAGAGTTCGTGGACATAAATACCCAGAAGAGCTGTCCTGACATGAAGGGGATAAAGAAGGACATCAAGCATGTAAATCACTTTAGCCATGCGGCCCACATCGAGATGCTCAAAAAAGAGAACAAGGGCTTTGTGTGCGCGACCTGTCATAAGGGTGCAAAGACAGAAGATGAAATCCTCAAGAGTGACAAGTGTAAGAGGATGGAGCAGGAGCTAAAGGAAACAGGGGGGCCAGCAAAGCTCAAGAACTACTTTCATTCAACGTGTCTCAAGTGTCACAAGGACCTTAAGAAAGAGAACAAGAAGACAGGCCCTGTATCATGCAAGGGATGTCATAACAGGAAGGCAGGTGATAAGTAATGAGGACAAAAAAGAGACTTGGCGTATTTACTGCGCTGATATTAACTCTGTTTTTCCTTGCCTCCGGTGCCAATGCCTCTCAAAGGCTTAAGGGCAAGGTGGAGGCGGTCTACAAGGACGAATCCATCTGTAAGGTTGCAGGTGATCTGGTAAAGAAAAAGGATATCTGTGAAAAGGATGCGGACGTTAAGGCAGGTTCCATTCTCGTTGTTAGCGGTAAGGATTCAGGCCCGGCCCTGGAAGAGGGCCAGACAGTTCTGCTAAAGATCAAGGGAAATGGCAAGACCACCGGCACAGTAATAACTGCGCTGAAAGACACCCTCAAGAAGGGGGATATTGAAAAGGCAGAAGGAAAAGGAACCGTGATAGTATGGAAAAACGGGGAAAAGGGCCCCATATTTATTCTCAAGGCCAAGGAAGATGTCACAGCCGAAAAGGATACTGAGGTGAAGATGATCGTCAAGAAAAAGGCCCCCAAGGTCGAAGGTTGCTAATGGGCTGACGAGGAAAGACCAAGAAAACTAAGAGATATGGTAAGGTGAGGCAGGCCCCCGTTCGGTGTGGCCTGCCTTTTTATGTTACCTTTGGCGTATCTCCAGGGATGCAAGAAACCTTTTAATCCTTAAAAGCCCGGGGAAGGCCCTCCTTTCTCCTATCCCGCTCATGAATTTTTCAATTTCTCCTATCTGTTTTTTGAGCCCCTTTATCCCTTTTTTGCATGTCCATAGCCTTTCTGGAATGGCAGGAGATGGGTTCACCTTTAAGGACATGGTCACAAGGTACTTGCCTTTTTCATCAAGGCCCATATAGAAAAATCGTAGCTGAGACTTATCCACGCAGGTGACATCCTTTGTAACCCTTCCTACAAAGCCAATCCCGAGCCCGTTCTTAAAGTGGATTTTGGATACAAACAGGGCAAAGTCATTGATGCCAGGCCTTGGAGGAAGGATATCAAAGGGAGGGGAAAGCTGGCGCACATCCTTTTTTAAGGCCCTTTTCAGCCTGTGTACGGCTATGTTGATGGTGGGGTCGTGCTCCCTCCACCACATGTCCAGGTAGTCCTTTACATTTATGACCCTCATGGCAATGTGCTTGTTCTTGATTAAAAGGGCAACGTGTGCAGGTATTGGTGATGAATGGCCCATGTTGTGGAGTGAAGATGAGACCTCGGGCAACATCTCCAGCCTGGCGGACGGATCTATGAGTGTGGCATTACATGCCATTTCATCAGGGAAGAGGCTTGCCCTATAGGTTGCGGCAGGGATCAGCCCCTTTTCTGTTACATTAAAGACCTTTAGCACCCTTTTGGTTGGGCAGCACAGGGGTTCCTCCTTTTTGTGCTCAATGAGGCCAAGGTAAACGGCTCCGTGTCTGTAAAGGGACAGATACCGAATCCTTACCCTGTCTCCAAGATCAATCCAGCCCTTTGGTTGCCAGCCCCTTTCTTTTTCAACAAGGAAATAAAGCCTCTTGTAGATACCACTGCCCCCGGTTCCATAGGAAAGGACGACGGCAGCCACCCTGCTTCCTTCCCATGAAGAAATGGCGTGGCGTTCAATGACCGCCCAGAAGGAAGTTGCGCTGTCTTTTGAGTAACGCCTTGAGAAGCGTCCATTTTTCAAGGTGACTTTTCCTTCGGGTGCATCTTTCAAGGGCAGGACAAGATTCTTAAATGGGCGTGCATTTGCTGCAAGGCCCCACGATAGAGAACTACAAGACAGCCACAAGAACCAGAATAAGAATAGGGCGACGAAAATGTGCCATTTTTTCATGTAAGGGCTCCTAAAATAAGTGGATTTCGATTTTCTCAAAGATCAGGTCCGCACCAGGGTAAATAGAGTCTGTGGCTTAATCAAGTAAGACACGCCCGTTCATTGACTTTTTTCAGGGCCACGTATAAATTTTAGCCCACAGCCCGGGTGGTGGAATTGGTAGACACAAGGGACTTAAAATCCCTTGGGGCTTTGTCCCCGTGCGAGTTCGAGTCTCGCCCCGGGCACCAAATTCTGGTCCAAAAAAGTCCACACAAGCCCTGAATCCACCTTCTTTAGAAGGATTCGAAGGCTGGATCCGAACAAAAAATGAGGAGTTTCGGAATCAAAAAATTATAAATCGAGAAAGGGGGCCTGTAAAAAACTTTACACGGATAAAATAGATTTAAAGGATGAATCAATGAAAGAAAAAAAATCGGTCACACGTCGGGAAGCCCTTGAAACTATGGGAAAAATGGGGTTGGGATTGGCATATACACCTCTGTTCATGTTCACATTGAATATCCAAAGTTTGGCTCAGGCATTCGACCGCCCATTCATTACGAGAAATCAAAAAGTCCGTATCACGGAAAAGGCTTTGGTGATAGGCGGGGAAAATTACATCGATGTGAAAATCACAGGCAAACCCGGACGCTACTGCGGTGTGGCCTGGGCCACTGAAGATACAGAAACAAGATACAAACCAGTCCCCCACGGTCGCAGTCTCATTCGTAAGGACGGGATATGCCATATACGAATCCCCACAAAAACTCTTCCGGACCGCACGATTTATTTGAGAGTGATTACGGCAGATTCCCGTGATTTCAGAAAAAATGCGCATGCGACACATTCCTTCAGAGTGCAACTATCCAATGGAAGGATCGTGAATGTTGTAGGACAACATCAAAAAATTCTGGTAGGCAGTGAACCTGTCGTGACAGTGGCAACATTCGGATATCGACGTTACTGACATGGTTCTGTTTCGGGATCCTGTTCCTGCAGAATCAAATTTTTCAAGAGCGCAATGGAACAAAAGGGTTTGATAAGACAAAATGGGTGAACGTGGAGAGAAAAAAACGGTAGACCTTTCGCATCGTTCCGTCAAATCGAAAAGGAATGGGACATGGTCAATGACACCTTGGGAAACGATGGAACGGATCGAACATTTTTTTCTCCGAAGTCCAATGGAAATAGAGATACGATCTTTGAAGAAAAGTGATGAATTGACGGAACAGGCTGTATTGACGTGTTTCTCTTCAGAAAAATACTATTTTGGAAAGGGGCTGAATTCGGTCGAGGCCCAGATCGGGGCCTGTTTGGAATTTGTCGAACGACGACTTGGGGGATTGTTACTGGATGATAAACTGATCGAAGCAACGTATGGGAGTGTCGTTTCTCAAGCACGGGACCCTGAAGCTTTTTCTCCGGCGTATGGCAAATTTAAAAAAAACCGAACGATCGATTGGGTTTGGGGGTATTCGTTGACAGAAAAGGAGTCTGTGCTGGTTCCTGCAAATCTCGTTTTTTTCCCATATGAAGTTCAAAATCGAGAAAAATATATCGCCTGGGACGACTCCAACGGTTTGGCCGCCGCAACGGTTTTGGAAGATGCCATTCTCCATGGACTTCTGGAAATCATCGAGCGTGATGCCGTGATGATCAGTGAGTACAACAGGCTCCCCTTGGTCGATCTGTCGCTCGATTCCCTCTCCGGAGAGATAAAAGTTTTGCTCGATCGTTTGAAGATGAAAGGCTTTCGTTTCACGGCAAAGAAATTGACGATCGACCATTCCTTGCACGTTGTTCTGTTCTTTCTTCGGCACAAAAACGAAAAGGCAAACTGTTCGGTGGCTTTCGGTTGCCATCTGGATCCGGTACTGGCGATTTCTCGTGCCGTGACCGAAGCCATACAGCTGTTGCCTCCATCGGCGGGACATGAGGAATGGCTTTTGTCAGATTTTCCCCAAAGGTACGAAGCGGCTTCTGAAACGACAATATCGATTGAAAATCTACCCGATTTAAGTAGTGACGATCAGTTGATGAATATAGAACGATGTACAAAAGAGCTACGCAAAATCGGTGCCGAAGTCATCGTTGTCGATTTAAGTGTTCCGGATACCCCTTTTGCTGTGGTCCGTGTGCTTGCCACGGGGCTTCAACCCATTCTACGCGAAGGAGACAGGCGAGTTTCTCGAAGATTTTTTGATTTTGCAAAAAAATCCCAAGAAAAAGATTTATACTCCTTTACAACAGCCGGGGAGATAAAAATTGAACCGTTGGTAGGATATGGAATCGGGTAAATCTGCAAAAGGAGTAATAGATGTTTCATGAAAAATATCGGAGCGGTATGTATTCTTTTAAAAGAAAATTTTGGGCCGAGATATAGCTTTTTGCGATCGCTCCCTATGCCGAGCCAAGTGGCCAACAGATCTACGAAAAGCATAGCTGGATTTGTCACATGCTCAAGCCGCCGGGAGAGCGAAAGCAGATTATGCAGATGCCCAGGCAGAAACGGCGTCTGATGTTGCGTAAGATGATGAAAAAGATGAAAGCACCACCTCAAGCTGTAGCACGATCACTCAACTCTGCCTGAAGTTTCAAACGAAGAATCTGCTTTATCTTGCGCATTGATAATCTCCTTCTGGCCATTTCGTACCTCCTTTTGAAGGAAGTAAGAATGACCATCAAATAAGTGATTATCCAGTGCGCCTACAGACACCTGAAAAAATTCCGACAAAAAATGGCAGGGTTTTCCTCGGAATGGGTGGACGCTTTTCCTCGGAGCAGGTAGATGTAAAATAATTGTAAGTGGCGACAAACACTTAATAAGTTAGCGACATATCAAGGAATTGAAATTTTAACGCCGAGAAAATTTGTAGACAACTACTTGGAATAAAAATAAAAAAGCTTAACGAGGCCCGACCGTTAGACGAAGGATGTCAGGCCTCTCACTAGGTAGAAATATAGGTTTTACATGGCTTTTCTCTTTCAGGTTCCAGGTGAGTTATCCCTAGGTGGCCATGCTGCGCGGGGCCTTGCTCCATAGTTGCAAGTGACCTTGGAGTTTGATTTCTTTTGTTTTTTTCAAAGAACATCGTACGGATTTATAAAATGAAGCTCACGACAAAAGAAGTTGAGTTGTTTTTCAAGTTGATGGGGTCACTCCAGCATTTTGCTAATCAAAGACTGGGTATTGTTACAGGTATAGGGACGGAAGAAGAATATGAGGTATTGCCGTCAAGTGAGAAGTTAAGAGTGAGAAACGCCCTATGTCAGCATCCTGAAATCATTGACGAATATGTGAGAGTGAATCCAGAGAAGTATGGGGAAGATAAAATCGAGATTGTCAGGAGCTGGAAAAAGTTCATCAAAAGCGGAGACTATTTTATCGAGCGAGTGTTGAAGAAGTATGCGGTTTTTATAGGTGAAAACAAGGTCTATGGAGTAGTGGGATTGCACGACGAGATAGGAGATGTTGTGCCCTTTGTACCGTTCTATTGTCGTGCATTGCTGCTGCCCTTCAAAGGGAAGATAATATATGATGGACTATTGGAGGGCTACAAGGTGTCCCTTGGTACAGCCATCAAACATGATCTCAAAGAAACGTACATGGCAGCAAAACAACAGGGCAAAATAATCGTCAGTTTTGATGATGCCGGCCAACAAAAGCGGGAAGTAGCGAAAAAGAAGCGCACAAAGAACTGGGCTCCAATGTTGGAAAAGATGGCACAGGAAGCAAAGAAATTGCGTTCCGGCAGTGGAGAGCCTGCAATCCATAGTCCGGCCTTCGGCATGGTTAGGGCAAGTATCGAGTTCTCCAGGATCGCGGCAGAATACCCGGAAGATACACAGCAGTTGTGGAAGGCGTTCGAACGAGTAGAAAGAGCTGTGCGGAAGGTGGAAACAGTGCTCCACAGGATGGATTATTTTCAGACGGACTAGATCCAACCTGGCTTAACTCGGCCCGTCTACGGCAGAGGTAGGTGATGCGAAATTTGCGGATTAAGGCTGTACCAAAACTGTATGAATTGCAGACAGGGCGGGCAGGTGAGCCACACTTTAGGGCCATGAAAAGACCTGGAGAATGCTCGATCGGAATCCGAATCAGATTACTTGTTTGTATATGTGCGCTTCAGTAAGTGCCTGTCTTTGCAGATAAGAAAAAGTATCATGATCACATGATAGAAAAAGATTTTGACATAGCATTTGTTGCTGACCTCGCACTCAGGGAAAAGCAGATACAGCAGAACTACCGTCCCATTATTGCTGTGCACAAGTGGTTTGCCCGGCGACCAGGTACTTTGTTTCGCGGCCTACTTTTGTCCGAATTCTCGAACAAGCCGCTTCGTGAAACGTTTTACAAGTCTAATAACTTTCCTGGTCTCCATGTAGCGGATCCCTTCATGGGTGGCGGAACGCCGATTCTTGAGGCCAATCGGATCGGTTGCGATGTTACTGGGTTTGACATAAACCCAATGGCCTGGTGGATTGTCAAACAGGAAATAGAGCACCTTAATCTTCGTGATTATGAGAAAGCCGCCGTTTTCTTGCGGACAACGCTTAAAAAAAAGATCGGGCATCTCTACCGTACACGCTGTGTTCTTTGTGGTTCAGACGATGCTCACGTAAAATATTTTCTTTGGGTTAAGGTTAAAAAGTGCAGGGAATGTGGAGAAGAGATAGACCTGTTTCCAGGATATCTCCTTGCTGCCGATTCCAGGCATCCAAGAAATGTCTTTGTATGTCCTGCCTGCGGTGAATTAACGGAAACAGGCGACAGGAAAAATCCAGGACGGTGCAATCATTGTTCCGCGGATTTGGTTCTTAACGGGCCAGCTAAGCGGGGCAGATGCAAATGCCCTGCATGCGGAAGCGACAACTTTTTCCCCGACGCCGAACTAGGTCCGCCACGCCATCGACTTTTTGCCATCGAATATCATTGCCAGGAGTGTAAACCGTCTCATAAAGGACGATTTTTCAAGAAACCAGATTCCAAAGACATAGACCGCGTCAGGGAAGCAGAAGAAAAGTGGAAAAGGATGCGCCCGAGGTATGTTCCCGATGATGAAATCCCAAGCGGGGACGAGACCAACAGGCTTCATCGCTGGGGATACAGGCATTACCGGGAAATGTTCAATGACAGGCAGCTTATGGGGTTAGAACTGTCCGCGCGAATTATCGCCAGGGTACCGGATGAGCGGGTACGCAATGCGCTTGCAACGAATCTGTCAGACCTGCTTCGTTACCAGAATATGTTATGCCGCTATGATAAGAGGGCGCTGAAATCCCTTGATATTTTTTCCGTCCATGGCTTCCCGGTGGGACTTTTGCAGTGCGAGTCAAACTTCCTGGGCATCATGGAGCTTGGCCGTTACATGTGTGTAGGAAGCGGAGGATGGGCCAACATTATTGAAAAGTTCAAAAAGGCGAAGGCCTATTGTATGAGACCTTTTGAGGTGCAACATCACGGGCGCAGGAAAAAAGTAATCCCGATTGACAATGAATGGATTGGAGACCATCGTATCGCTTCTGGTTCGGCCCATGTCCGCACAGTCAATATTTCCTGCCAGGATGCTGCTTCTTCTGACTTGCCCGACAATTCACTGGACGCCGTCTTTACTGATCCGCCTTATTTCGGCAATGTCCAGTACGCGGAGCTCATGGACTTTTGCTATGTCTGGCTCAAACGATTGGTCGGCCAGACTTTCCAGGCGTTCAATGCTGTTTCGACCAGGAACGCAGACGAGCTTACTGGCAACGTGGACATGGGGCGGGATTTACGCCATTTCACCCAAGGGCTTTCCACTGTATTCAGACGCATGTCAAAGGCCCTGAAACCGGGAGCGCCTTTTGCGTTTACATATCATCACAACAAGATTGAGGCATACTATCCTGTTGCAGTTGCTATCCTTGATGCGGGGTTGACCTGTTCTGCGTCTCTTCCCTGTCCTGCAGAAATGGGTGCCTCCATACACATAAACGGAACCGGCTCATCCATCATTGATACAGTGTTCGTCTGCCGATCAACGGGCATCATGCAACGAAAATGGCTGGCGGACTCGCCGGAAGAGGTAGCAAGAATCGTAGAGGAAGACATTGCGTACTTAAGGGCAGGGAATGTCAAGCCGACTCCCGGTGACATCAGGTGCATCACGTACGGCCATCTGATCCGTCTCGCCATATGGTCGCTCAGATGCGGATGGGATAAGAAAAAATCAACTGCATCACGCTTGGACGCTGTTGCGAATTGGCTCCAGCGGTTCGGAGGAGAAGGCGAAGTGGAAAGGTTTATGGAAACCACTGCAGCGGCCACGACAAAGGATTTGCCTTTGTTCGCCGTTCACGAAGGTGACGCGGAATATGGAGCGGAATATGCCAACATTTCCTTTTGAAGTTTCCGTGGAGGAAATTCTCCGGGACCCTGAAGGTTATGTAGATGCCGTATTTTTGTGCCTCGAGTCGGAATTTCTCGTCATGCCAAAGGGGACGGGCTTTATTGAATATCCTGTCTTTGAACGTGGATACGAGTCCTTGAAGGCGGCAACTGTGGGTTTTTCGCAACTGGATCCGGAAAAAGTATTTCAAGTAATGGTTTCTGAACCGATCTCTATTGTAGTACTGCGGTCAATGCTCGGTTTTACGCCGCCGGAATGGGCATATGTCACCATGCAGAGAACAGGAGTCACGGTTACTCAAGGCTTTGTGCGTTCGCTGGACCGGAAAGTTCGAATGAACCCTGAAACGGAATTCAACACCAACGGCGTTACCAAGGAACGCCTCAAGGCCATGGTCGAAACCGCATGCCAGTTATTGGCGGCAGGTGTTCCCGAAGTGGATGAAGATCAACTTCATCGCCTGGACAAGGCCGATACCAGAAACGGCATTGACAGTATAAAGAACCTGGCTAGGATAGGGGTTCCCTACGCCATGCTGCTATATGAACGATTTCTTGGTAGACCTTTTGCCGGACACCGGGACTCTGTAAGCGAACTCATCGGCGGCAGTCTGGAATCTGCGATTGAGGACGTTCTATCTAAGGCAGGTATCAGTTTCCGAAAAACCAAACGCGCAGAACGAATCGAGGGTTTTGATCAAACACCAGACTTCATTATTCCCAGCGAGTTCAACCCGCAGGTCATTATCGAAGCTAAAATTACGGAGGATGACGGCACGGCCCGAGATAAGGTGACGCGCATTCAACATCTCAGCGAATTGAGCCTTGCCGGCCGTTCCAAGGATAATCCGAGGTACGAGGTTATCGCGTGTATCGGAGGTAGAGGTTTCGGGGTTCGCCGGGAGGACATGAAAAAGCTGATCCTTGCAACAAGGGGAAAAGTGTTTACTACAAAAACACTGAATCGGCTTGTTGAGTGCACTCGATTGAAAGAATTCAAAGTAAAGTAGTCTTGCTAGTCGTTGGTATGGCATGACAAGGCCCGATACTTAGACGAAGCATGTCAGGCCTCTCCTAACTAGTATCCATATCTTACTTGGCTTCTCTCTTTCAAGTCCCTGGTGAGTCATTTCCGGCTGGCCGGCTGCCGCATCTTGTTCCATGGTTGGTCTTTTCAAGAATTTTGTGATAAAACTGTCTTTAGGTTTCATGTGCGAGGGCACTTAAGGCACATATTAATAAAGAAACGCACGCTCCAGCTTAAAAAAGGCATAAACCGAAGGGGGCAGTAGCCGGTGGCACTATTTCAAATAAAGAAACAGGCGGTTATTTGGCTATATAACGGTTTCTGGCCCCAGACCCTACTCAGGAAAGAGAAAAAGTCATGGCACTTACCATACTTCTGGCAGTCATCTTCTTATCATCTCTGGTTCTTACAATGGTTGGACTTGGTGGAGGACTCATTTTTTCTCCCCTTTTCGTGCTGTTGAAATTTCCTGTCTCAACCGCCGTATCCGCATCCCTCTTTCTGAATGCCATAGCTGCGGCATCTGCCGCTGTTACATATTTTCGGAAAAAGATGGTTGATGTGAAGGTTGGTCTGCCCCTCTTGATTACCTCGACCATAAGTGCACCCTTCGGTGCTCTTTTGACGCACAAGATCAACATCCGCGTTTTTACGGCCGTTCTTGCCCTCGTAATCTTTCTCGCTGCAATGAGGATGCTTTTTTCAGGAAAGATAGAGGCCGAAAGGGCAGAAATCAGTATGGCTCGAAAGATCATAGGCGGCGGGGCCATCGGGGCTGTGATAGGGGTCATGGCGGGATTTCTCGGCATAGGCGGGGGCGTTTTTATTGTGCCCCTCCTGATTTACGTTCTAAGGCTCCCTACAAAGGTAGCAGCAGCCACCTCGATCTTTATAGTGGTCTTCTCATCCCTGAGCGGCTTTGTAACCCATGTTGCCATTGCGGAAACCGACTGGAAGTTCATTCTTACAGCTGCGATATTTTCCTTTCTTGGCGGACAGGTGGGATCCAGAATCATGGCGGAAAGGCTCAAGGGAAAGACAGTCCGGCAGATTTTTGGCGTGGTTTTGATTATTTTCGCGCTAAAACTGGTTCAGAGAAGTTTTTTTTGACCCTTCGGGGACTATTAGTTGTCAACCAAGGCCATTAGCGGGCAATCCCACGATATGGGAAAAGGATCAGTTTTGAAGGCATATTCACGTTCCTTTGAGCCTTATACAGGCATACCTGCAAGCAGGTGATAAACAAGGTCAAAAACATCAA
>JALXAI010000505.1 GCA_026992215.1 Desulfobacterales bacterium
GAGTGGTAGATGTCCTGTGTACGGAGTTTAACGAAGAAGAAGGGGCTATCTATTACCTCAGTAAGTCCGAGAAAAAGCTCCTGGGAAGATACTGGAATGCCGGCAGAA
The DNA here is from genome assembly GCA_026992215.1 of Desulfobacterales bacterium. Classification (GTDB taxonomy): domain Bacteria; phylum Desulfobacterota; class Syntrophobacteria; order B119-G9; family B119-G9; genus B119-G9. The sequence goes on from JALXAI010000505.1 coordinate 109, forward strand.
AACCTGTTGCTATTTATGCCGACCTGGATGAGGATTTGAGCCCTGTTAAGACACAAATCGACGGGTTGAATGACCAGATAAACAACCTGGTAAATACCTGCCATGCCCGATTTATGGAGATTGCGGACGAGAGCGACAGGTTAACAAGGCTTCAGTACTGCAAGCCCTACCTGATTATTCCCATGGTAAAGGAGTCGTGCCTGCTGGGAGAAATTTATCTTCTGAAAGAGGGTTCTGATCCTGCGGAACTTCTTACACCTTCCACCCTCGAAATGTACAAGTATCTCGCGTCTATTGCCGCGACATCCCTGTGGAAGATAGAACTGGTTACGGAGACCGAAGAAACTGCCGAGTCCCTTATCCGGGCTCTATCCAAAAACGGTGAACTGTTACAGAGGCTTACAAGAAGCGTTAGGCAATACGAGGACCTTTTTGAAAATTCCAACGACGCGATCATTCTTCATAGACCGGACGGCAACATAGTCAGGGCTAACAGGAAGACAAGGGAACTCCTCGGGTACTCGGAGGCCGAGCTCAAGGACCGATCCATAAAATTGATATTTCCCGATGAGATATCTGATGAAGTCTTCGAAAGGCTTAAGGAGATATGGTCGGATATCCGGGGAGGCAGAATTGAGACGGTAGTCAGGCACAGGGATGACCGGGTCCTGGAAGTGGAAATAAGTACCAAGCTGGTGGATCCTGCCGGCAGAATTATACAGAGCATAATACGAGACATATCTCACATAAAAGAGACAACAAGGGCGCTTGAAGAAGAAAAAGAACGCCTGTCGGTCATGCTTAAGAGCATTGGAGAAGGGGTAATAGCCACGGATTCAAATGGGAAGGTGGTTCTGGTGAACGAGGTGGCGGAGAAATTGCTGGGCATGAAGGAAGACGAAATTGCGGGCAGGCCTCTCGAGGAGATTTTCAGGGTTGTCTGCGGAGGAAGCAGAAACCCATGCACAGATTTGTGCAAGGCTATTTTTGAGGATAAAAAGACATGCAGTACTCCGCCTGATTCGATACTTGTAGGCCCGGACGGAAAAGAAAGGATCATTCACGCAACCGGTGCTCCCATTTTTTCCGGGAATCGCGAAATCCTGGGTTCCATTGTTGTTTTTCGGGATATAACCGAGAACAAGAAAATAGAGAAAGAACTATTGAAAGCTCAAAAACTGGAATCTATCGGGATGCTCGCCGGAGGCATTGCTCACGATTTCAACAACAGTCTCACCGCCATTCTCGGAAATATATCCCTCGCGAAGATATACGCCAACCCCGGGGATACCATTTACAGGGTTCTCACCGAGGCAGAACGAGCATCCATGCAGGCCAGGGATTTAACCCAGCAACTTTTGACGTTTTCCATGGGGGGAGCCCCCATAAAAAAACCAACTTCTGTGGAAGGAATCATAAAGCAGTCGGCGGATTTCTGTTTGCGTGGAACGAACGTGCGGTGCGAGTCGGATATTGCCGAGGACCTCTGGGCAATAGATGCTGACGAAACCCAGATAAGCCAGGTAATCCAGAACCTTGTTATCAACGCAGGTCAGGCAATGCCTGAAGGTGGCGTGATAAAAATCTCCGCGGATAACATTAGTGTAACAGACTCCAGGGACTTGCCTCTTGAACCCGGGAAATACGTTAAGATAACCATCCGGGACAGAGGAAAGGGCATACCGGAAGATTACCTTGAACGTATCTTTGAACCTTATTTTACCACGAAAGAAAAGGGATACGGACTGGGGCTGGCAACCTCGTACTCCATCGTGAAGAAGCATGGCGGACACATAAGCGTAGATTCCAAAGTGGGTGAGGGTACTACCTTCTGCGTCTACTTGCCTGCAACCGAAAAAAGGGTGGAGGAGAAAAGAGATGAAAAAGAACCGGTTCCGGGCACCGGAAGGATCCTGGTAATGGATGACGACGGGGACGTAAGGGCTGTACTATCCATGATGCTTGATGAACTTGGTTACGAGGTTCACCTGGTTCAAGACGGTGAGCAGGCCTTAAAGGTCTACATGGAAGAAAAAGAATCCGGGCGCCCTTTTGACCTTGTGATCATGGATCTTACGATACAGGGAGGTATAGGGGGCGAACAGGCAATACGGCGCCTGCTTGATCTTGATCCGAGTGCCAGGGCCATAGTTTCCAGCGGTTACTACAACGATCCCGTGATGGCTGATTTCAGGAAATACGGCTTCATGGGGGTAATAACGAAACCTTACAATATTGAAGAACTGAGTGTTGTGATCAAAAAGGCCCTGGCCGGCGTAAAATAATTTCAGGCTCCTTCCTTTTTGGGAAGTCTCCCGGTTTTTTCTAGGAAACACTCCATGGCCGATCTTGACCAGAACAGCCTTCTAAAGTGGTATCCGTATATTGCGAGAGTTACAACATCCGCCAGGGCGCTCCTGTAGTTAAGAAGTGCCTTTTTTAGCAGTTTCCAGTAGTATTTCCTGGATCCCCGCTGATCCCATATACCCAGGTACCAGAAAGATCTCAGGAAAGTTGTGATGTCGGAAAATAGGATCCGGGTCTTGGCCCTGGGCTCGTAGTATTTGAGAAAATTCAGTATACGCTCGTAGTAGTGCTCGGGAGAATAGAGTGTATTCATGACCCACTGGTATCCCTTGATGATGGCTTCCCTGTCCATCTTGGGTACGAAATTGAGACTTCCGGTCATGTCCGTATTGTTACCTGACGACTTGAAAAGGAGCCGCCCTTCCCTTTGCAACCTCTTGTAAAGGCGAGTTCCCGGAAGCGCGGTGAGAAGCCCGATCATGGCGGTTACAACACCGTTGTTTTGTATGAATTCGACCTGGCGCTGGAAAATGTCCATGGGGTCGCTGTCGAAGCCTATAATAAAACCTCCCATAACGCTGAGACCATGTCTCTGGATAATTCTTACGGATTCGCTCAGGCTTCTTTTCAGGTTTTGTTTCTTTCCACACTCCTTGAGACTTTCTTCGGCCGGCGTTTCAAGTCCCAGGAAAACCTTGTTAAAACCTGACTCCACCATCAATTCCATAAGTTCGGGATCATCGGCAAGATCCACGGATGCCTCGGTAAAAAAAGTAAAAGGCCGTTTGTGCTCTTCCTGCCAGAGTATCACGTCTTTGAGCAGTTCCTTGACTTTCTTCTTGTTGCCAATGAAGTTGTCATCCACTATGAAAACGGAACCCCGCCATCCTCTCCTGTACAACTCCTCAAGCTCGGCTATAACGTGCTCATTGCTTTTGGTTCTCGGGATGCGGCCATTCATGACAATGATGTCACAAAATTCGCAGTTGTAAGGGCAGCCGCGGGAATACTGGATACTCATTGTCACGTAGTCTCTAAACCTTATCAGGTCCCACCGGGGCA
>JALXAI010000506.1 GCA_026992215.1 Desulfobacterales bacterium
GAATACCTGGCAAGGAGATAGGCAAAAAGCAAAATAATAATCGCTCTGCCGGTAAGTTCAACTGCCCAGAACGGCATTTTGAGAGCAAGGGTGCCCGCGAAAACGTTAAAGAGGAAACGATACGGTATGGGTAAGTTGAGAAACCAGTCGTTGCTGATCCAGTGAGGATTGACAAAGTGCCTGGCATAAACCAGCACGTCGGCCGCGTTCCATTCCCACAATTCGGCAAAAAGGTTCCGGAAGACAAGGTACAGGAATACGGTCACAAAGACTTTTTTTCTGTTTGAAAAACGCAACGAGGCTGACAAACCATTTTGTTTGTTTTGAATCATGGCTGGAAACAAAGGAAAAAGCGATCAGACCTATTAAGATTGCTATGGTAAAGTAAGTAATTATCCGGTATTTAGTTTCCGTGTCCCAAATTTCATGAGTGCGTAGACTTATAGCAGAAAAGAGCAATGGTGTCGACATGAGGGAAATTTGATTCTTACTCTGTTGACGGGAGGAGACGTTGTGGAAGCAAAACCGCTGGTGAGTCTTATCGTACCTGCTTACAACGAGGAGGCCGTGATTGAAGAAACCTACAAGAGGCTCAAGAACGTTATGGAACAAGGGGGGTACGATTTTGAGATCTTAATCGTAGATGATGGAAGTACCGATCGGACTCCCGAAAAGGTCAAGAAAATCTGTTTGAATGATAAAAGGGTGAAATTAATCAGGTTCTCGAGAAATTTCGGTCACCAGGTTGCCATATCAGCCGGGATTGACAGAGCCGTAGGAAAGGTGGCTGTTATTATCGACGCGGATCTCCAGGATCCGCCTGAAGTTATACCCGGAATGATCGAGAAGTGGTCCACGGGCTACGAAGTTGTTTACGGAGTAAGGAAGAAAAGAAAGGGAGAAAGCCTGTTTAAACGTGTTACCGCCGCCCTTTTTTACAGGTTACTGAGGCAAATGACTCCTATCGAAATCCCCCTGGACGCCGGTGATTTCCGACTTCTGGACAGAAAGGTTCTGGAAGAATTAAAAAAAATGCCCGAGAGGCGGCGTTTTGTAAGGGGCATGGTCAGCTGGGTTGGGTTCAGGCAAACGAGTGTTGAATACGTACGAGAAAAAAGGTTTGCTGGAACCACCAAGTACCCGCTCAGGAAAATGATAAATTTCGCGATTGACGGTATACTTTCCTTTTCCACCGTCCCGCTGAGAATTTCTTCTGCGCTCGGGTTCTTATCAGCGGCTGTAAGCTTTTTAATGATGATGTATGGTTTGATCGTACGGATATTTTATCCATCACGAGTGATGACAGGATGGGCTTCATTGTTTGTCGCGGTTCTTTTTATTGGTGGTATCCAGTTGATCTGCATTGGAATACTGGGAGAATACCTGGGGCGAGTGTATGAAGAAACAAAAAAAAGGCCTCTGTATATCGTTGCCGAGTTGCTCAACTTTGACTGATAAGAAAACGTGCATCGAATTCGTTAAGTTTTCGCTGGTTGGTTGCATCAACACCGGGTTGCAGTACGGGGTCTTCTACGTTCTCTATGCTGTCTGCGGCGTGTATTATTTGACAGCGAGTGCCATCGGCTACTGCGTGGGAATGGTCAATAGTTTTTTGTTAAACAAGACCTGGACGTTTCACAGTTTTCGCGGAAAAATCAAGCTTGAGTTTCCCAGGTTCGTAATCGTAAATCTGGTGGCCCTGGGCGTGAACCTGGGTGCATTGAAAACAATAGTGGTCGGGTTTAAAATCCCTCCGGAATACGGACAAGTTATCGCCATGATTTTCTCCACGATAACTAACTTTCTCGGAAACAAATTCTGGACGTTCCGCTAGACCAAAACCTTCAGGGTCATACGTCAGGCTGCATCAATTAATGCGATTATTATTATCATTGTAGCACTTTTTAAATCAACCGCAGACAAACGCAGACATGCGCAGACCAGCCTGCAGACGACGTGTCCACCGGCTGATGCCTTGCACTTCGTGCAATGCAAAAACGTTATTCGGCTGCTTCCCCCAAATTGGCAATTCGAGTACCCGCATTCCGCAAATCGGAAATACATCAACCCAAGGGTGAGTCAGTTTTCGGTTGCCACATTGGGTCATTTTTCAGTCGCCATTTACAGTAATAAGCCGTTATCGCGAAGCGATAGCATCTTTGCTCGGGCAAAGTCGCCCGAGCAAAGATGTCTGTGTCCGTCTGTGTCCGTCTGCGGTTAATTAATCTTTGTTTGTCATGTTTTTTTAATCCTCTTATCCATTCCCGGGCAGACAACATAATGGTCAAGTTTCCGGCAGTTGCTATAATTACCGTATTGAGTATTACATTCTAAAAGGGTTGTGGCAGAGTTATCAAAAGGTGGTGATAAATGCGGATGATTTTGAAAATAAAAGACCAGGGAAATAAGTAAGTCAGGCTACATTAATTAATGCGGTTATCACACCTACGCTGTCTGCCACCCTTTTTGCGAAGAATAAAGCGCACAAACAGTGCTGTGCATGCGCTTAGTTATTGTTTCCACCCCAACCCTGCGGATATTTTCACAAAACTTCCCGGGTTAAGGAACCTTTTTGAAATCTTTGCCGTTACTTCGAGCGCCCCTGCCTCTTTTTGATCTCGTTTGCTTCCTTTTGCAGTTCATTCAGCAGCTGGCTTATAGTCCATTTTTCGGATACCGGTGTTAAAGTAGCCCACAGTTGAGGAGGCATGGAAGCGCTTCTGTGGGCGGAAAGTATTCGGTGGATTTCTTCCTGGGTAAATCCGCATAATATGGCGGCTCTTTTCAACCCGGAATCTTTACCCGTGCCACTGCCGTGAGGTTCCTCAATAATGTCGCTTAACGTCATTTCTTGTTGTTCATCCACGACAAAAACTACCGGCAATTCTTCAAAACCAATTCTTTTCAGAAAATCCAGGTACGTTTCGTGTTCATCGGCCTTGTATCCGCAAACCAACAACTTCCTGGCGCCATACATTCGTTCTTCCGGTTTGTCCAATTTTTGAAATGATCCCTTTCCCATTCTCATACCTCGCCGCACCAATCACACATTTTTAGCAGCCACGTGTCAATCTGCTCCCTGTAATCCTCTATGGAACTTTCCATGCCGCACGACGTGCAGACCACTTTTGCGCTGTGTCACCGACCGCGGATTTCAGCTTTCCCGGAACAGTAAATACACTCAAAAACCTGCTCTTTTACCTCTTCCATCTCCAGGTACCTCTTCACGTTATTTCTACTTTTGCAGAGTATGCCCGGCTTGTAAACAAAAATCTAAGGCAACGAAGCCGCAACCGAAAGGTTTGGACGAGTTATTCGTTATACGTTATTTGTTATTCGTTTATGTGAAAATAGCTGTCCCGCTAGAGGCGGATCTCCCAAGCAAACGATGGCTTTTGTTTCATTGTGCTTTAGATCCAGGTTTTCCCACCCCAATTCAGGAACCTGGGATCCCCGCCCCTTCCGGAATTCAAG
>JALXAI010000507.1 GCA_026992215.1 Desulfobacterales bacterium
GTTGCCAGGGCTCCGCATCCTGTACCTGCTACCAAGCGCCCTCTCCGTCCTCGATGAACAAAAACTACATGCATTCGGGCAGCCGCGGGTAGCAAGAATCAAGCGCTCCGTTTTGCCAGGGATAATCTCCGTCCTCGGATCAGTGGTATAAGATTCCAGCGGAAATAAATCCCATGCCGGGAAAGGAAGGTTATCGAGATCTTCTATGAAGGGACGCACCGGGGTATGAATGATATTGCCGTCATGCCGGTAAGATATTCCCTGGATATCTCCGAGATCGCTGCCCTCTTCGAGAGCCCTTACAAGCTCAAGCATCGTGTATTCTCCCTCGCGGTGGACAATGCAGTCGGCAAGATCAGCGGAGAGAAGCTCTTCAGAAAACAGGGACGCGTGCATATTTCCCAAAACGATCTTAATATGGGGAAACCTGGTTCTAACGGCCCGAATAAGCTGTTCAACCACATCTATTGACGTGGTAAGCACACTTATTCCAAGCAAATCGGTCCCCCTGGCTTCGATTTCACCGAGGATTTCCTCAACGTCAAGCTGGGAAACGTAGGCATCGAGAATACTTACTGAGAACCCGTTTTTCCTCAATACGGACGCAATGTACGCGTAGCCGATGGACGGCTGTGGATTCGAAAAATCCTTCAACTCCCCGTAAGAACGTTCCAAACTTGCAGGCGGAGTCAATAACAAAACGTGCATCTACAAAACCTCCCACTCTTCCGGATTCAGTCTCTTTACATAGCCCTTTCCCGTTTTTTCCCGTTTCCCAAGCACTATCCACCGGAACCAGAGCACCAGGATATCAGAAACAGAGTTGAATATGGCCCTCGGACGGGTACCTTTGGCAGTTCCCGATTTCCTTGGCAGGAAGGATATGGGAACCTCAACTATCGAACACCCTTTCCAGTAGCACTTCAAAAGAGCCTCCGGATTGCTGAACGAACTTTTTGATTCAAACTTGATGGATTGAATCAGCCTGGTCGGGTAAAAAACCACGTTTTGATAGTCGGACAGGGGCATGTTGAAAAGAGTTCTTATGAGAGAATAATTGATCACCGATACAATTGCCTTGGACACCGTGTCAGAGCGCTTTGTGAGATGTTTAATTCCAAAGAGCTTGAGCAATCCCAGAATGGGCTTTACCACGGCAAGGTTGTCGGCAACCTTCACGGGAGATCTGCGAACACCGGCCACAATATCGTACGAATTAAGGAACTCCAGGAATATTCGAAGCAATGATATATCGTACGACCAGTCAACCGTCTGCCAGAACAAAAACTCTTTTGTGGCATTTCGGATGGCTCTTTGCGAGGATAGGCCCACATTCATGTTTACCGGATTTCTAAACAACTTTATCTGCGGTATCTCCTTTTTCAGTTCCCTTACAATTTCATTGGTTCTGTCGGTACTGCAATCATCAACTACAACAATTTCGTAGTCTTCAACGGTCCTGTTCAGAAGCTCGTTCATTCGCGTGAGAAACTCTCCGATGAGCTGTTCCTCGTTGTACGCCCAGCACAGGGCTGATACTCCCCTGTCAAACTTGGGCATGGAATCGCATAATTTACGTGTATACCTGGGTCTCATAACCGCAATTGCAAGCCAGAAAGTTTCCGTTTCGCTTCGTTAGACGCCATCAGTCATTCCGGGAAAGAACATGGACCGGGAAACATTTCAAATCGATGCCTGAACCGATTCTATAACATAGTCGATTTCGATGTCCCTGAGCTTCGGATAGAGGGGAAGGGAAATAGTACTTCTTCCGATGGTATCCGCTATCGGGAAATCCCCTGGCACAAAGCCAAAGCTTTCCCGGAAATAAGTTAGGTTATGAATGGCCCGGTAATTCACCGCAACACCAACTCCCCTGTCCTGAAGTTTTCTTAAAACTTCGTCACGAACTTCCGGCTTTACCCAAATGGTGTATAGGTGCCTAGCACTTTTCCCCTTCACGTACGGGACTTTTATTTCAGGCAAAGAAGAGAAGGTCTCATCGTATGTCCTCGAAATCGATTCTCTTCTTTGCCAGTACTCATCAATACGATCAAGCTGCTTAATCAAAAGCGCGGCATGGATGTCATCCATGTTATATTTCCAGCCCAGGGCCAGCATATCCCAGTGCTCGTAGTAACCGCTGTACCTGCTTGCTGCGTCTTTTGACATTCCGTGAAGTCTCAGGACCCTGATCTTTTTGGCTACGTCTTCATTATTCGTGGCTACGGCTCCCCCTTCACCACAGGTTAGATTCTTGGTCGCGTAAAAACTGTAACAGGCCGCGTCTCCTAGCTGCCCGGGCCTTATTCCATCCCGCATTCCTTCCAGGCAATGGGCACAGTCCTCGATTACCTTGAGCCCGTACCTGTCAGCGATATCCCTGAGTTTAACCATATCCACCATCGTCCCGTAGAGATGCACCGGTACAATGGCCTTGGTTCTGGCGGTAATAGAAGCCTCCACCTTCGAGACATCCAGCAGTCCCGTGTCATGCTCCACGTCCACAAAAACAGGTTCAGCCCCAGCATGCAATATTGACGTGGCCGTGGCTATGAAGGTCATCGGAGTTGTAATAACTTCGTCACCCGGACCTATACCAAGGGCAAGCATCGCCAGGTGAAGTGCCGCCGTCCCCGAACTAACCGCAACCGTGTGGGCCAGGCCGGTATAGCCGGAAAATTTTTCTTCAAACTTCGTTGTTACCGGTCCGTTGGTCAGAAAAATGGAATTCAAAACCTTTACAACGTTATCAATATCCTCACCGGTGATGTTATGTCTGTAAAACTCGACCCTCATGACCGCCTTTTTTCTCACGAACTTTTATACCTTAAGCATTGAGGTTATCAGTAAAGATCCCCGAAAAGGGATAGGAAGTGCTGTTTTTGGCGAAATCACCTGCAGGAGGTCTGCTCTTTTCCCGCCTGATACCAGTTCTACCATGGGCAGGCAATCGGGATAGTCGAATAGAAGCGCTAAAGGCCATAGAAACCGCACTCCAAGCGATGAATAGCAGCTAGTGCAACTCTCTTTTTCCGGACGCGGTAATTATTGGAATTTCTCTCATCCACAATTGCTTTTCCCACCATTTCCTGTTTGCAAGGTACCAGTCTATTGTTTTCTGCAAACCTTCTTTCCAGCCGGTCTTCGGTTTCCAGCCCAGGACTTCTTTTATTTTGGAAATATCCGCCGTGTGACGAATCACCTGGCCGGGACGATCTCCCACGTGAACTATCCCATGACCGTCCCTTCCCATCATTTTCACAACATCGTGGGCAATAGATATGATCGACCTGTGTTTTTCACTTCCCACGTTGAATACCTCTCCCACCACCTTTTCTGCGGGAGCATGCAGCACCATGTCTATTGCTTCGCAGGTATCATCCACGTAAATGAAGTCCCTCGCAGACCTCCCGTCTCCATGCACCCTCAGTTTTTCATTCAACACGACACTGGTGATAAAACGAGGGA
>JALXAI010000508.1 GCA_026992215.1 Desulfobacterales bacterium
TTCTGGTTGCTCAAACCGGTATCCAAAGTGTACAAGTTTTTCGTGCCAAAGCCGTTGAGGAAGGGGATCAGAAATGCATTTCACAACATCAGAATGCCTATAAGGTTCGTGAACAACCTGTTGCAGGGGAAGCCAAAGCGGGCAGGGACGGAGCTGGCAAGATTTCTCATAAATTCTACCGCGGGAGTCGGCGGACTGATCGATGTTGCGAAAAGGGAATTCAACCTTAAGGCTTACGATGAAGATTTCGGGCAGACCCTGGGAAGGTACGGCATGGGGCCCGGGTTTTATATAGATTGGCCGATACTTGGTCCTTCCAGCCCGCGAGATACCATAGGACTGTTCGGAGATTTCCTGTTGGACCCCATTTCTTACCTGGTTCCTGATTTTGAGACAGATGTTGCGGTTAATGCTGGATGGAAAGTGAACGAGACTTCGCTCAGTCTTGGAGAATACGAGGACCTCAAGGAATCCGCCATTGATCCCTACGTGGCGGTGAGGAATGCTTATTATCAGCATAGAAAATCCGAGATAAGAAAGTAAATGCCATAACCGCGGCTTTTAAAATGCCCCCTGGTTCCGTTATGTAAGAGCAGGGGGCATTTTTGTCCCTCCTTTTTATCGAACATTTCTTATCCCGTTTTCTTCCTTCTTCTCGTTGACATGGTAGCCGGGAAGTAATAAAATGACCACGTGGTCATATAGGGGGTGTAACGTGCCGGGTGCCAGGAAAACTTTTTTCAGGCTCGACTCCGAGAAGCAGAAAAGAATCCTTTCGGCGGCCATTGATGAGTTTGCCACCTGGGGTTTCCACAGGGCCAGCATCAACAGGCTCGTCGGTGTTCTGGGAATAGCCAAGGGATCAATTTTCCAGTATTTCGGAAACAAGGAAGGGCTTTTTTCGTATGTTTTCGATTACGCCATAGAGACCGTGAAATCCGGCCTGAAAAAGGTCAGAAAAGACACCGAGGATCTGGACTTTTATTCTCGAATCAAGGCTTCCCTGCTGGAAGGGGTATCTTTTATTGATCGTCATCCCAGGCTTTACAAAATCTATTTAAAAATGGTCTTTCAGGAAGACTTTCCTTCGCGTGAGAAGTATCTGAAGAAGATTCGTCTCTTTTCGGTTGATTACCTGAGGCCCCTGATTGAAACGGGTATACGGCGAGGAGATATCCGGGGCGATCTTGATCCGGATATGGCTGCATTTATGCTGGACTCAGTCTTTGACCGCTTTATGCAGGCCTATGCCGTGCCTTTTTTTGATTCCGGCGCGGGAATTCACGGAGCTAGCAGGGATGAGATTGACCGAATGATAGAAAGGTTGATCGATACATTGAGGCTGGGTTTCAGCAGCCGGGAGAAGTAGTATGGATTTTGGGAATATTTTGGAGAGCTCGGAAGTAGCAGATATCTGGAAGAAGGTTAGGTTGGGTGAACGGTTAAGCTTTGATGATGGAGTGCGATTATTCAGGTGCGGGAATCCTCGGGTGGTCGGAATGATGGCTGACGGTGTGAGGCGGAAACTCCACGGCCAGCGAGCATACTATGTGATCAACCAGCATATCAATTACAGCAACGTTTGCGGGAACGGCTGCAAATTTTGCGCGTTCGGAACCGATGCGGGTTCTTCGCTGGCGTTTCAGCTGTCTGTAAACGATATCCTGGAGAAGGTGAAGGAGAGGCTTAACGAGCCAATCACGGAGATTCACATTGTTGGCGGTTGCCATCCTCGGCTGCCGTTTTCCTTTTACACGGAAATATTGCGTGAGGTTAAAAAGCTGCGCCCGTCGGTTATTCTTAAGGCTTTCACCGCCGTTGAAATAGCTCACTTTGCGAAAATAAGTGGTTTAAGCGAAGAGGAAGTTCTCTCGAAACTTTCCAGGGCGGGTCTGGACGTATTGCCGGGCGGAGGTGCCGAGATATTCAGCAGCAGGGTAAGAAAGATTGTGTGTCCTCGTAAGATAAGCGGTGAGGAGTGGCTTCGGATTTCAGGCCTGGCACACAAAATGGGAATCAGGTCAAATGCCACCATGCTATTCGGCCACGTGGAAACCATTGAAGAACGGGTGGATCACCTGCTCAGGCTGAGGGAACTGCAGGATGAGACGCATGGATTCATATGTTTTATACCTCTTGCCTTTCAACCGTCCAACACGTCTCTTTCAGGGGTTCCCAAAGTCAGCGCTGCAGACAGCTTGAAAACGATAGCGATCTCGAGGCTGCTTCTCGATAACATACCTCACATCAAGGCTTACTGGATAATGCTTGGAATAAACACGGCGCAGGTAGCCCTTCATTTCGGTGCCGATGATCTGGACGGCACCGTAATAGAAGAAAAGATCGGACACATGGCCGGAGCCGAGAGCGACAGCGCCCTGTCGAGAGGAGAGTTAACGAGAATAATAGAGGAAGCGGGGTTTGAGGCGGTGGAAAGAAATACTTACTTTGAAGTGGTTGGAAAGGCCGCATGAGTGCTGACCCTGCAGATTCCGGCACCACTGGCTGGCTGGTGGCTGGTAAAAATGGGAAAAAGAGAGACGAAGCAGGGGTAATCACGGAAGATGGATCTAAAAACGTGCATTGATAAGGCCTTCGGTTTTGAAAGGCTGGATCCTGAAGAAGCGAAGCTACTCTACCGGGAAGCCGGGTTTCATGTGCTCGGGGAACTGGCGGACAGGTGGCGGAGGCATTTGCATCCGGAAAAGATTGTAACCTATATCGTTGATAGAAACATCAATTATACCAATATCTGTATTTCCGGCTGTAAATTTTGCGCCTTTTATCGACCTCCGGGAGCTGAAGACGGTTATGTTATCAGCAAAGAAGATCTGCATCAAAAGATCAGGGAAACCATCGAAGTGGGGGGAAGACAGATCCTGTTCCAGGGTGGACTTCATCCGGAACTCACGATCAGCTATTACGAAGATATCCTCAAATTTATAAAAGACAATTTCGAAATACACATCCATGGCTTTTCTCCTCCCGAAATTTGCCACATTGCCGAACTTTCCGGACTGACCATAAAAGAAGTAATTGCAAGGCTTAGAAGCGCGGGGCTCGATTCCATCCCCGGCGGGGGAGCCGAAATACTGGTGGATGAAATCAGAGACAAGGTTTCTCCCAGGAAGTGCAGTGCCAGGCAGTGGCTGGCGGTGATGGAAGAGGCTCATAACCAGGGCCTTAAAACCACGGCGACCATGATGTTCGGTCACATCGAGACCCCGGAACACAGGCTTAGGCACCTGTTTAGCTTGAGGGATCTGCAGGACAGGACCGGTGGTTTTACGGCTTTCATTCCGTGGCCTTTTCAGCCCCTGAACACGGCTATTGACGTACCCAAGGCCACCGCGGTCACGTATCTCAGAACTCTGGCTATTTCCCGTATCGTACTGGATAATTTCGCAAACATTCAGGCTTCATGGGTTACCATGGGCGCAGAGGTGGCTCAGCTGGCCCTTTTTT
>JALXAI010000509.1 GCA_026992215.1 Desulfobacterales bacterium
CTTCTCTTCTTTGCAACCTCCGGGTTCGAAAAAGGAGAATAGTAGTTGGGGGCCCGAATGATACCAGCCAGAGTGGCTGCTTCGCCCAGGGTCAAATCCGACACGCCGTGTCCAAAGAAATACCGGGAGGCTTCACCCATTCCATTTATCGAAACACCACCCCTCTGCCCCATGTAGATTTCGTTCATGTACATTTCAAGTATTTCTTCCTTGGAGTACAATGTTTCGATAATAACGGACATGATCGCTTCCTTGGCCTTCCTGACAAAGGAACGTTTTGGTTCGAGAAAGTAGTTTTTAACAAGCTGCTGTGTCAGCGTGCTTCCTCCTTGGACCACGCTGTGATGCTTTATGTCCACCCAGAGCGCTCTCAATATTCCCCTCCAGTCAATTCCACCGTGTTCAAAAAAGCGCCTGTCTTCGATGGTAACCACGGCGTCTATAAGGTACCTGGGAAGTTGATCGTAGGACACAAGGTACCTGCTTTCCTTTCGTCGTCCAAAAAGCTCCGCTAACTCCACGGGTTCCATTTCCACGAGATTCAATGCCCTTCTGTTTTTTCTCAGGCTCCTTATTCTGCCTCCGGCAAAATTGACCTTGAGCAGAAAACCTTCGAATTTTCTCTGGGGATAGTCAAAATCCCTCAGGTAAACTTCCACCCAGCCACGGCCAGACCAGTATCCACCGGGGCGCTCCGGACGATGCGAATAACGCCTGTATCCGCGCTGCTTCAGCATACCGATAAGATCAGCCCTGCTTATTTTTTCGCCGGGAAACAGGAATTCGGAATCAGAATAAACCCTGGACGGTATGCTCCATTTTCTCTGCGACAATCTGTCCTGGATGGAAACCGTGAGGTATGCAACGTAACCCGTTAAAACCATAAGGAGCAAAATGCAAACGGAAATCAGGGTTTTGAGCACAATCGATTTGAAACGCGGATTTCTTTTCCGTCTCTTTTTTCTAGTCATCAACAAGCTTCCTTGATCATGGCATCACACCCGCCCCAAAAAGAAAGCGAGCTCGCATCCCGGCCGATGACGCCTCGTTTTATTCTTTTAAACATTCACGAAGAGCATCTTCCAGGCGCACGAACCTGAATTTGTAACCGGCATTCATTATTTTCCGACAGGACACCCGCTGGCTCGCCAGCATGGCCTTTCCAAGGTCCCCGAGCAACCCCTTGAGCACGAAGGCCGGAACCCTCAAAAAAGCCGGCCTGTGAAGTACTTTCCCCAGGGTTTCCGTAAATTCTTCATTTCGAACCTGATGCGGCGAGACCGCATTCACCGGGCCTTTCACACCGTTGTTCAGTATGCAATGAAGTATTATTCCGACCTCGTCTTCCATGTGTATCCACGGCATCCATTGTTTTCCGCTACCCAGGGGCCCGCCCAGCCCGAAGCGAAATGCCCCCGACATAGCGGCCAGCATACCACCGCCTTTCCCAAGTACAGGGCTAGTGCGGATGCACACTACCCTCACCCCGTATTGTCCTGCTTTTTGGGCCTCCTGTTCCCACAACACACAGACCTTTGCCAGAAAATCATCACCGGGAGGAGCACTCTCCGATACCTCCTCTTCTCCCTTGTCACCATAGTAGCCAACCGCAGATCCCCCGACATAAACTTCGGGAGGTTCACTACAGGCTGCGATCCCCCTGACCAGATTGGCGGTACTTTTTACCCTGCTGGCAACAATCTCTCTTTTTTTCTTCCCGGTCAAATACGTGAAGATGGGCGCACCGATCAGGTTAACTATTGCGTCAACGCTGTTTAGAATTTGTTTCGACGGAATCTCCTCCGTTGCAATCCATGGAAAAATCTCTACCCCGGCCGGGAGTATCCCCCTGGCTTTTTCCGGGTTGCGGGAAAAGGCAAAACAATCGTGGCCTGATTCAAGGATGTGGGAGCAAAGCCTGCTCCCAATAAATCCGGTAGCCCCGCAAATCAGAATTTTTTTTCGCTGTCCCTTCCCGGTTTTCATGAAACCCTCCTGTCCCCTGCGCCACGAATTATATCTGCATTCCAACGGGCACTGGTATAGCCCTATGAAATCCGTTCTATGATATCTTGTCAAGGATTATTGAAGAGAACAAAATAAAATGGCCACGGGAACCACCCGTGGCCAGGGAAGGAGGGAGGAGGGGTCAGGGAGTATCACGCTACTTCCTGCTGTTACATTTCATTAAGCAACTCCTGTGCCACTTTTTTATGCCAACCGACTATGGCTGTGTATTCAGGTACTTACAGTTACCGGGCGACTTCCTTTTCCTGTCAGGCACATAACATCACCATCTTTTCCTTTTTCTTTTCAGGGTTTTTTCGTCACCATGTAGCCATTTCACACTGAATTTAGCGAGATACAAGGTTCAATTACCCCCAGTAATCTGGTGCGGAAGGCTGTAATCGAGGTGATAAACAGCACCGACTCCAGGCATTTTCATATAATTCATCGCCAGGAAGCCGGGATTGCAGGAACTAAAGAAGAAAGTTGCAATCCCTGGCAACCGTGTATCAGCCTGGCTGCTGGCTTGCTGCACGCGTCTCTTTGTCTGCGGGAATTATAAAGGAGAATTCCGTTTGCCCCTTGTCACTCCGAACTTTTATGTCAACTCCATGTTTTGACATCAGGTGCTTGGCACAATAGAGTCCCAAACCGAGCGGTTGCGAGAAGTTGCCATTTCCGTCTGCGGACCCTTTCTTCGTGGTATAATGAAGATGGAAAATCTTGTCTTTAACTTCATCCGGAATACCTACGCCGGTATCTATGAATGAAACGACAACCTTTCCATCTTTCATAAACGTTTTGATGGTAAGGACTCGCTCGTTCTCGGAATTTTCCATGGCTTCTATGGCGTTTTTGATTATGTGCGCGGCACTCTGCCAGAAATCGGAAATCGGGAGGTTGACCCGGGGAAGCGTTTCCTCCAGATCCATGATTACTTTTACCCTGTGCTTGAAAAAAAGATTGTTCTGGAAAAAATCCACCAGCTTTTTTACAGCCAGATTCAGGTCGGTTTTTATTTCTCCGCCCTGGATCTGCATACCCTGAATCAGGTTTTGAGTAAGGTTCGAAAGATTATATGCACCTTCCTGAATGTGACCTATGCGCGCCAGTTGCTTTTCCACGTCTTCAAGGACCTTATTATCCGCAAGCCCGCTGGAACTTAAAAATTCCTTGTGATGCAGAAGTTGATCCTTGAGCAACTCCGAAGCCATAAATATATTTTGCAACGGCCCGTTTATGTTATGGAGCACTCCCTGAATCATTTCACCAAGTAGAGCTTTCCGGTCCCGTTCCAGCAATTCCTCGAGAACTTCCGAATTTACCGTATAGGATAGCTGATTTATCTCCATAATCGACATTCTCCCTTTGATACCCTTGAAATGCTATTACCCACGTTATCACGCCACAGGCGTTCCATCCGTGAATCTACACACTTCCAAGCGGGTGTTTTCAG
>JALXAI010000510.1 GCA_026992215.1 Desulfobacterales bacterium
ATAACCTTCTGCTCTCGCTCTACAGGCCGGCCACTTTTACGTGGAGCTTCCTGGTTCTGGGGCCGTCAAACTCACAGAAAAATATTCTCTGCCAGGTGCCCAGGACCAGTTTTCCGTTCTGTATAAATATTCTTTCCGAGCTTCCGATAAGGCTGGTTTTGACGTGTGCCGCGGCGTTTCCTTCCATGTGGCGGTAGTTGTTTCGCCAGGGGATCAGCCTGTCGAGCGTGGTCAATATGTCCACGACCACGTTGGGATCTGCCCCTTCGTTTATTGTTATCGCTCCCGTGGTATGCGGAACGTAAAGGTAGCAAATGCCATCCTTTATTCCCGACTCTGATACCACGCTCTGCACCTTCCCGGTAACATCTATCATTTCACTTCTCTGCGATGACCTCACCTGGAGCGTTGTCAGCATCTTACCATCCTCCCACCTTGCCAGTCCTTTATTCCGGTACGATTAAAAGCCTGTCCTCCGAATCCTCCTCTTCCCCGGCTCCACGCAACTCATCAAAAGAGTCTTCAAAATAGAACTCAAAATCTTCGTCGGTTAAAACATCCCGCAGTTCCACGGCAGCGGTTCGGGTAAAGAGTTTCTTGAGAAAAGGGTTCGAGGAAAGCTTCTCCGGACGATCCTTTATGTCCTTGACCACGGCCAGCAAATCAACGCTTTTCTCCTTTCCCTCTTTCAGGTAGATGTAGAGGGCAAGTTCTTCCATACACCTTATAAAATTGGAACGATTTTGAGGCGAAAAATATTCCCTTATCGTTTTTTCGATTATATCTTCCATCTGCTCTATCCTGGTGGCCGGGTTAACGACAAGGGTGCTCTCTAACACGTCCCTGAGCTTGTCCGCAGGCAAAATGTTCTCACCAGGGGGCAACAGCTTTAAAGGAAAATCATCTTCCCCGATCATATCCGTTGCCCTGGCAAGAGATTCTCTTGAAACTTCAATTTCGCTCTCGCTTATGTAATCGTATATCAGTGGCGTGGTGTCCGGCTTTAAATGCTTTTTCATCTCCCTTGACGCTTCCTTAATCCCAGACCGATCCCCCACCACTCCGGCTGTGAGCCCTTCGTGAAAAAGGTACGCAGCATAACTTGCAGGCATCTCAAAAAACGGAGTCCCATATGATTCTTGCAACTGAAGTGCCAGCTCCTTTATAATGCGCCGCTTATAGTAGGCTCTTTCAAACACGAGCAGTTCCAGGTGTCTGGACTGGTCGAGCGCAAACTGAACTATCACGTCTCTTTCTGCCCCGCCGGGCAAGTAAACCAGAACCATCTCATCGCCCATTGGAGCCACAACCGCAAAATAGCTCACGGATAGGGGTTTGTCCGCCGAGGTGACTATGTATCGTACTCTCGGGGAAGGCTCTTTGTCATCCACCTCCTTCAATATGCCCTTCTGAACAAGCCTGAAGCGCGTACGTTTAACGGCTTTTTTAAATCTTTTCTCGTCAAACAGTCCCTCGATCTCCCTGAATACCTGCCCGGCAACTTCCAGCTTCAGCTTTCCCAGCTCTTCCACGAAAGCAGTTGCCAGTTCCCGGTTGGCTGCCAGGGTCTCTTTAAGCGACTCGATGAAATGCTTGAGTGTCTCGCCGTTGGGATCCTGGGCAGTGAGGCGGTCTATCAGAAGTCCCGTTTGAGGATCGAACTCGGAGCCTTTTGAGCGTCTTTTTTGCTTCTTTTTCTGCTTTTTCGCCATTTATGCCAGATGTCTCCTGCTGATACCTTTCCTTTTATGAATATAAATACTAAAATAATACGGAGAATAAAAGGGCTTTTTGTCTTTTGAGAGTCTTCTAAGGCGAGTACTTTCAACTTGACAGTGCCCGTATTTTATACTTATATTCACAAATACGCCTGATTTTGTTCCACTTCGCACACTGGAGGACATTATGAGTAAAATGCTAATCCCCAAAGAACAACCCCAGACGGTAAAAGAATACCTCCTCAAATTCAACCTTAACGCTTGCCTTACCTGCGGAACCTGTTCAAGCGGTTGCCCCATGACCGGCACTCCCGGAATGGAAGGCTGGGATACGAGGAAAACCCTGAGGATGCTGGCTTTCGGAATGGTAGACGATGTAGTTTATTCAAAATTCCCATGGCTTTGCACAGGGTGCGGAAGATGTGCCCACGGGTGTCCCATGGCCATAGACATCCCCTACATTATGCTCCACATGAAGCATTTGCGACCCAGGGACCAGGTGCCTGGCATCCTTCACAAGGGAGTAGAGAATTGCCTGAAAACAGGCAACAACATGGCGATACCGAAGGACGATTATCTATTCCTGCTCGCGGATCTTGGCAACGAACTGGCCGAAGAAGAATGCCCGGGATTTTACGTACCCGTGGATAAGCCCAACGCGGATATCCTCTTTTTCCCCAATTCCAAGGAAGTGTTTGCCGACAACGATGACATGAAATGGTGGTGGAAAATATTCTACGCAGCCAGAGAAAACTGGACCGTGCCATCAGAAAACTGGGAATCGGTAGACTGGGGACTTTTTACCGGCAATTACGAGGCCACGAAGATCCTGGCAAAGCGCAAGATAGAAATCATGAAGAAACTGAATATAAAGCGAATGATCATGCCTGATTGCGGTGGTGGCTCGTATGGCTGCAGAGTGGGCATGGAAACATGCGCCCTTGATAATCCCGAAAACAGGGTAAACTTCATCTACCTTTACGAATACCTCGTTGAAATTATAAAAGAAGGACGGATTAAACTTGACAAGAGTGTCCACGCGGGAAAAACATTTACGTGGCACGATTCATGTAAACACGGCAGGGAACTTGAACGTCATTTCGGGAAAGGATTCTACGAAGAACCCCGCTGGATCATTCGCCAGTGCGTGGATAACTTCGTGGAAATGGAACCAAACAGGGCGAACTCTTTCTGCTGCGGAGCAGGCGGTGGAATGTGGCCAATGCCTTTCGAGGACGAATCCGCGTACCACGGCCGCATGAAACACAGATCCATTAAAGCCACCGGAGCGGATGTGGTGGTGGTGGGATGTTCGAATTGCCACGACCAGCTCATGAAGAGATTACCCAAATACTACGAAGACCATGATTATGAAGTCAAGTACATCTGGGAACTGGTGGCGGATGCGCTCGTTATAGAACCATGGTCAGAAGAGGAAATCAAGAAAGCCGAAGAGGAGGCAAAAGAGCAGTGGGCCAGGTTCGGCATTGATCTTGATGAAATGTATTAAAAGATCGGTTTTTTCGACGTTAACAGGGCGGGGCGTTCCCGCCCTTTTTATTTGTACGTACCAAGACTTGACCCGGAACACCTTCGTCAAATCATGGTGTTGCTGCAACACCCTTCCGGAATCACCTTAACCATCGTACCTTGCGTCATCTAAGAAAAACAGATCGCGCTTGCCTCAACAAACAACTTTCCCTCCCAAGCACCTGATATCCTTCTTTTCCGTCCTGGGCTAATAACTGGGAATACCTCGCGTCCCACGCGTTTTTCATCCCGCAACCTGTCCGTCAGCATTGGAGAACAACCACCCCATCCGATGACTTTACATATTACGATGTAAAAACACCATGTTACGGTACCTGCCAGGTAAGGCTTGACATTGTATATAATTATATATATAAGACATAATGTATAGATCCTTAAATAGGCATATGAAACGGCTTCGACATCGCCGGCTATCACTTCGGCTATGCCCGGGAGCACTACCACAGCGTGTTCCCGACGAAAGGAGGCTGCAGCACCATGGATTTTTATTCGTTCCTGTATACGATGGCCCATGGGCCTCTTCTTTGGATTTCTTTCTTGACTTTTATTTTAGGAAGTCTCCTTAGAATCATTCTATATGTCAATCTCTCTCGCAAGAAAGACAAAATAACGCATCAGCACTTCAACCTGAAATACGTGCTGATGAGCCTTTTTAGATGGATACTCCCCTTAAACAGGACTGTTGCCAAGAATCCCATATTCACGATACTTGGCTATATTTTCCATATTTGTCTTATTGTCGTCCCGATATGGTACGTTGGGCATATCAGCCTCTGGGAAGAATCCCGATTCGGCTGGACATGGGCATCCATACCCGACGAATGGGCAGATCGAATGACACTGGTATTTCTTGCCATTGCGCTTTTTTTTCTCCTCAGGCGAATATTTTCCAGGGACATCCGAAAAATTTCCACTCTTTCCGACTATTTCTTGCTCGTTGTAACCGCCCTTCCGTTCATGACAGGGTACTTTTTGAGCCATGCCACTCTAGATGGAGTACCGTTTCTTGGAGACTACATGGAGCTGATTCACATACTTTCAGGAGAATTTATGCTCATTTTGATACCGTTTACAAAGTTATCTCACTTCGTTTTGTTTCTTTTTTCCAGAGGTGCGACAGCTATTGAATTCGGAAGAAGGGGCTATACCGTTTAGGATTGAACCGTGACTCAGGCAAGGAGAGAAACCATGGCAGAGGATGTTAATTCTCGGGAAATATACGAATTCTTAAAAACAAGGATAGGTGCTCGTTTTAGAACGTGGTTGCAGATATGTTCTCACTGCGGACTCTGCGCAAATACCTGCCACTACTACATCGCCAACGGAAACGAGCCGGGAATGATTCCTTCCTACAAGGTGAGACATCTCCTGGAAATTCTTAAAAGGAAAGGCAGGGTTGACAGAAAATACCTGGAAACCGTTTATCACACTGTTTATCACGAGTGCAACATGTGCCGCAGGTGCACGCTCTATTGTCCTTTCGGGATTGACATCGCTTTGATGATTTCTCTGCTGAGGTCAATGCTGTTTTCCCAGGGTATAGCTCCTGAAGGTCTTGTTAAAGCCATTGAAAATTACAAGAAATTCGGGAACCAGATGGCAGTGACCGAAGAGGACTGGGTCGATACCATCGAATGGTGTGAAGAAGAGATGGCCGAGGAGTTACTGGGGCTTAAGATCCCCATCGATAAAAAGGGAGCCAGGATCATGTACACCGTGAATGCCCGTGAACCGATGTTTTATCCCCAGGACATAATGGAAGTGGCCAAGATATTTCACGTGGCTGGAGAAGACTGGACTGTCCCGAGAAAGGAAGGCTGGGACGATACGAATCTGGCCATGTTCTGCGGTGATTTGAAGACTGCCAGGCTAATTGTAGAAAACACTTTCAAGAGGGCCGAGGAACTGGAGGTAGAAAAAATTGCCATCACTGAATGAGGGCACGCGTACAGAGCGCTTCGGTTCGAAGCGCCCACCTGGCTGGGATATACGCCCGAACAGGAAGTCATACATTCAGTGGAGCTCTTTCATGATTACATAAGAGATGGTAAGATAAGGTTAAGGGAAAAGTTTAAGGAGCCCACGACAGTTCAGGATCCCTGCAATGTGGTACGAAGCGGGGGGTTAGCGGACAAAAACAGGCGTCTTGCCGAGTTTCTTTCCGAAGACTTTCGCCCAATGAAATACCAGGGTAACTACAACTTCTGCTGTGGCGGCGGTGGCGGAGCCATGCCGATGGGTGGGGAAATGCGGAAGTATCGGTTGCGCTGCGGTAAGATCAAGGCCGAGCAAATCCGCGATACGGGTGCAAAAATTGTTTTTGTACCCTGTCACAACTGTATTGACCAGCTAAGAGATTTGTCCAAGGAATACGATTTGGGTATCAGGGCCATCCATTTTAAGGAAGCGATAACCGAGCTGATGGAAATTCCGCAGGAAATGATCCCCGAAGAGGATTGATAAACCTGACATTTCCCGGGGTTTTGAACACGCGAAATCGGGCCGGGACACTTGACCATGGGCATAAACATAAACATGCTTCAACAATTGCTGGAAGATGCCCGAAAGATTCTGGGAGACAGGATTTCATCGGATATCTTCGAGGGCAAAACGGACCAGAAAGCCCTCGAAAGCCTCGTGAGGGAGTTGATACGAACCGTAGAGAAGCGGAATTCCGAACTTAAGAAACTCTCCGAGGAATACAATAACCTTTTTCAGTATGCTCCCTGTTATATAACGATACAGGACAGGGACTTCAGGCTGATCAGGTTTAACCGGGATTTCCACCGGCAGTTCGGAGCCAAAGAAGGTGATTTCTGCTATCATGCATACAAGGGACGAACGACCAGATGTAAAAAATGCCCGGTGGTAAAGACTTTTGAAGACGGCCAAACACATTTTAGCGAAGAAAGGGGGATAGCTAAAGACGGCACCGAATCGTACTGGCTCGTTCGAACAGCTCCGATCAGGGACGAATCCGGGAAGGTTGTGGCTGCCATGGAAATGTGTGTTGACGTGACGGAAACAAAGTACCTGGAAGAGGAAATCCGCAAGTCCGAGAAAAAGTACCGCACGTTTTTTAACACCATTCCCAATCCCGTTTTCGTACTTGACCGGGAAACATTGAGAATTCTTGACTGCAACAACAGTGTGGTTGACGTCTATGGCTATCATAAGGACGAACTTCTTGGGAAATCCTTTTTGGAGTTGTGCGAAAAGCACTCGTGCGAACGTTTCGCAAGGGAGATTAAGAATTCGAACGTCCTGAACCAGCGTAAACAGATCCGGAAAGACGGGAAGGTTATCTACGTGAATATAAGGATTTCAAAGTTCGAGTACTTTGAGCGAGACGTGCTGCTGGTGACAACCAGCGATATAACGAAATGGCTGGAAGCCAAGCAGCAGCTGATCCAGGCGGGCAAAATGGCAACCCTGGGAGAAATGGCCACGGGAGTCGCCCACGAGCTGAACCAGCCACTCACCGTGATCAAAACGGCAAGCAGTTTTTTGAGAAAAAAAACTCTAAACAACGAAAAGATACCCGACACCGTCCTGGAGACAATTGCTACCGAAATCGACGCCCAGGTAAATCGGGCTACGCGGATAATAAACCATATGCGGGAGTTCGGAAGAAAGTCGGGTGTGAAAAAAAGTCCAATTCAAATCAACGTGGCTCTTAAAAGCGCCCTTGAATTTTTCAATCAGCAGCTAAAGGTTCATGGAATCGAGGTAATAGAAAACCTTGATCCGGATTTACCGTTGATACTTGCCGATTCGAACAGGCTGGAACAGGTATTTATAAATCTGCTGATAAACGCGAGAGATGCCATTGAAGAAAAGCTGGAATCGGGAACATGCACCGAAGATACGAAAGAAATCAAAATAACAACATCCGCAAAACACGGCGATGTGGTTGTTGAAATAGAAGACACCGGTGCCGGAATAGAAGCACCGATTCTAAACAGGATATTTGAACCATTCTTTACAACAAAGAAGGTTGGGAAGGGAACGGGTCTCGGGCTTTCCATAAGTTATGGCATCGTCCAGGACTACGGCGGAAAAATAAACGTCGAAACAGAAGAAGGAAAAGGGACAAGGTTCATAATCACGTTTCCCATACCCGACGAGGGATAATGGAAAAGCAACTGCTGTTGGTAGACGACGAGGATGGCATTCGCAAGATTCTCGGTATTTCTCTTGCGGACCGGGGCTACGAGGTTTTTACGGCCGGAGACGGAAATGAGGCCATGAAAATATTCAGAGAAAAAAAGCCGCCAATTATTCTTACAGACATCAAGATGCCCGGAATGGACGGAATTGAGCTACTCAAAACCATCAAGAAAGAAAACCCCGATGCGGAAGTAATTATGATAACGGGGCACGGTGACATGGACCTGGCCATCGAAAGTCTTAAGTACGACGCCACGGATTTTATAACGAAGCCCATAGAAGACGAAGTGCTCGAAATTGCCTTGAAAAGAGCCGAAGAAAGAATTGAACTGAAAAAACAGGTAAGGGAGTACACCGAAAATCTTGAAAAGCTGGTGGAAGAAAGAACGAGGCAGTTAATCGAAGCGGAAAGACTCGCCGCGGTAGGACAGACGGTGGCAACCATAGCGCATGCGATTAAGAATATTACAGCGGGGCTTACGGGGGGTATCTTTGTCCTGGAAAAAGGGCTGGAGCGGGACAACCAGAAATACCTCCGCCAGGGATGGGATATGGTTAAAAAAAACGTTTACCGTATAAAAGGCCTCGCGCTGGATCTCCTTAACTATTCCAAGAAAAGAGAACCCTGCTATCAGCTCTGTAACCCCAACGCAATCCTCGTCGACGTGTATAATCTTCTGTTGCCCAGGGCCAGGGAAAACGATATCGAGTTCAGGTTGGAACTCGACGGGGAGCTAAAGGATGTGTGGCTTGATCCCGAAGAAATCCATCGATGCGTGTTGAACCTGGTTACGAATGCCTTCGATGCGTGCATGGAGCTGGGAAGAACAGAAAATCCCGCTGAAGTGGTGGTGCGCTCACGCGCTTTAAAAGACGGGGCGGTCGAAATTGAAGTCATGGACACCGGCGTCGGAATGGACGAAGAGACCGGGAAAATGCTCTTCCGGAGGTTTTTTAGCACCAAGGGCTCAAGGGGGACAGGCATGGGGCTCATGATAACAAAAAAGATTATCGACGAGCATGGAGGATCCATATCGGTGGATTCCCGGAAAGGTGCGGGAACAACATTTGTTATCAGGCTGCCCGGGAAGAGCCCTGGAGAAAAAATCGAGGTATAACGGTTCCATGGTTGCTGCCCCTGTCCCGTGAGACTTAAACACAAGTGCAGAAACAGATATAGAATACCCGGAAAACACGAGACCAAATCTTTAAGG
The DNA here is from genome assembly GCA_026992215.1 of Desulfobacterales bacterium. Lineage (GTDB taxonomy): Bacteria > Desulfobacterota > Syntrophobacteria > B119-G9 > B119-G9 > B119-G9. Next base: position 8,654 of record JALXAI010000510.1, read on the forward strand.
AGTTTACCATGATTCAGTACAGGGATATCCTTTTTTGTACCGATTTCTCCGATGATGCCAACATAGCTTTTCTTCATGCCCTGGATCTTGCCAGAAAATACAACGCACGGCTTCATATCCTCCACGTTCCCCATTCTTCATACGCGTATTGCAGGCACATAGTTGACGAGCATGTACCGGATGACTCGGACACCGGGGAGGCATTTTTTGACGAGAAGGTCAAGGAGAAGGCCCTTGAAGCGTTAAAGGAAGAGTACGAACCCAAACTGGGGGATTTTGAAAACTACAAATTTATCGTAACCTGCGGCTCTCCGGACGTGGAAATTATTCGTTACGCAAGAAAAAATAACATCGATGTCATCGTCATGGGAGCTCTCGGAAAATCAGACCTGGACAGAATCGAACATGGGAGTACCGTGGCCAATGTATCCAAGTACGCCCATTGTCATGTTATCGCTATAAGAAATCCAGAAAAGCAGTTCACGCTTCCGGGTCGCATGTATTAACACCAGATTAAGTGAGGAGTAAAAATGGCACAAAAAGTATTGGTTGTGGATGATGAGCTTGATATGAGGACTTTTCTTGTAACCCTGCTGGAAATAAGCGGTTACAAGCCCATTATTGCCGTGGACGGAGAACAGGGCCTGGAAATCGCCCGAAAAAAGAAGCCCGCTCTGATAATTCTGGATGTAATGATGCCAAGAGAAAGCGGTATAAACATGTACAGGGAGCTTCGAACCGATGAAAACCTGAAATCTATTCCCGTTATTATGCTTTCGGCTCTCGCAAGGAAAACTTTTTTTCACTCCCAGAGTCTGCTCGACAAGTACAAGGGAGAAAAGATACCGGAACCGGATGCGTACATCGAAAAGCCACCGGAAGCCGAGGAGCTTCTGGATATTATCAACAGAATCATAGGATGAGGTAAGAGCATTCTCATCCAGAAACAATTCTTCACACAACCTTAAGCTGTACATATTGCACCCCGGCAAAAAACAGGGCAGACAAACAATGAATCAAGAAATGATGAGCCATTCACAGAGAAACAGTAATACATGCATAGAACGACAGCCACACGAGGCTCTAACGGACCTGGGTTACAGGGCCATCATTGACCTTTTGCCATGTTACATTTCCATACAGGACCGGTCATTGCGCATTCTTTTTGCCAACCAGACCCTTAAAAATGACTTTGGAGACGGTACCGGAGAACTCTGCCACGTGGTCTACAAACAGTCCCACGACAGATGCGAGAATTGCCCCGTTCAAAAGACCTTCAGAGACAGGCGCGTTCATCTCAGCGAGGAAACAGTGCGGCTAGCTAACGGAGAACTTTCGCAGGTCATAGTTTATTCCGCTCCAATAACTGACATAACCGGTCAGGTGACAGCTGTAATGGAAATGTCCACGAACATCACGAAGGTCAAGGAATTCCAGAAAGAGCTCGCAATTCTCGGACAGTCTTTCGCCATGCTTTCCCATGACATTAAGAACATTCTTGAAGGTCTCCAGGGAGGAGCCTACGTTGTGGACGAGGGACTCAAAGACGGCGACCTGGCACTCTTGAAAAGAGGCTGGGAAATAGTGAAGAAAAACATTACCGAAATATCTATGGTAGTCCACAACATCTTGTATTCGGCCAAGAAACGCAAACCCCGCGCAGAAAAGGTATCGCCGGACGAACTGGCAAGGGAGGTTGTATACCTGCTAGAAGAAAAAGCCAGGACAATGAACGTAAGACTCTCGTGCCAGTGCAATCCATCGTTGCCAAGGGTAATGATGGATCCGGGGAGTATAAAGAGGATGCTCTGCAACCTGATTGGAAACGCTCTTGAGGCCTGCAAAGCTGACAGTGAAAAAGACATACACTCCGTGGTTGTAAGGGTCGACTACTACGACAGGGATCATATAGCTTTTGAAGTGGAAGACAACGGGATCGGTATGGACGAGTGCACGAGGGAAAATCTTTTCAAGGACTTCTTTTCCACCAAGGGCTGTAACGGCACCGGGCTTGGCTTGATGGTAGTTGAGAAGATAGTGGAGGAACACGGTGGCAGAATCGAGGTGCTTACCACCCGCGGAAAGGGTAGTACGTTCAGGTTGATATTTAAGATTTAACATCCTGGCATTGACTTAACTACAATTTGCAAAAAAAGGAGCAAGAGATGGCAGAAAAACCCAGAGTTCTTATCGTGGACGACAACAGCGACTACCTGTTCGTTATGGAAACGTTCCTGAGCCGCAACGGGTTTGATACAATTACGGCTCAAGACGGAAAGACCGGCTATGAACTGGCTGTTGCGGAAAAACCGGACATTATCCTGCTTGATATCATGATGGAAGGGCTCTTTTCCGGATTCCAGTTCTGTAAAAAGAAATTATCAGACCCGGAGTTAAAGGACATTCCCATTATAGGCATATCAGGAATCGGTGACGAGCTGGGTGTAAACACCGAAAAGTACAAATTTATAAAAAAATACTTCAACGAGGACAATTTCTTCCAAAAACCCGTTGATAAAGAAAAATTATTGGCTAAAATAAAATCCCTGTTGACTTCTGATTAGAACCGGAAACGCTCATCAGCGGTCCCAGAATTTTACCCAACTCAGAAAGCGGGATGACTGCACCTTGTATCGCAAAAGCACTTTAAAAAAACATGGTAAGCAAAAAGCAGGGTACACAATAGGGG
>JALXAI010000511.1 GCA_026992215.1 Desulfobacterales bacterium
CGGTACTTTCGGGCAGAATATCGAAAGTCGTTGTCAACCTCGATTTTCCTTTCATTAATCCATCTGGACTTCGCCCCGAACATCTCCATCATATCCGTTGTTATGTCCACGTATGGCCTCGAAGCCAGGTGTGTTTTGATCATGACGCTGCTCTTTTTCTCAGCATAGGGAAGAACCAGCAGAAGAGCAGACAGGTACTGGCTGCTTTCGCTTACATCCAGTTCCACGTCCCCACCGGGTATCCCGCCAGACTTCACAACAACCGGGGGATATCTATCGTTGCGGCACCTGACGTCGACTCCGAGCTTCTTCAATGCTTCTACCAGGTGCCCTACAGGTCGCTCGTTTAGCCTTTTTGAACCGTGCAGGTAAAATTCTCCTTTACCTAGCGATGCAACGGCTGTAAGAAGGCGCATGGACGTGCCGGAGTCCCCGAGGTATATCTCCTCGTTTGCCGCAGAAATGGCCCCGCCGGTTCCCGTTATTTTCATGGTTTCGGAAATTCCCGGGATTCCAACCCCCATGCTTTTAAGGGCACCGGCGGTGATCCTGGTATCGTCGCTGTCCAGCGGATTTTGAATCAAGCTTTCACCCTCTGCCAGCCCCGCGATGATAAAGGCCCTGTGGGTAACACTTTTTGAACCCGGCACGCTCACGACTACCTTTTCCCGCGCAGCTTTTTGTACGAGTTTTTGCATTGCATTTTTCATTGCTCATCACCTGCGAGGCCAATTGATTCCGCCATGGATTTTCTGGGAGCCTTCCTTCCCGTCCACCACTCGAACTGCGCAACTCCCTGCTCCAGTAACATCTCGAGCCCCTCCACGATTCGGCAACCTGCCCTCAGTGCATCTTCAAGGAGCCTGGTCCTGCGAGGCTTATACACCACGTCCATAACCACGGATACGGAGCTCAGTATTTCTCCGGGTACAAGGCTCTCCCCACAACGGGGTTCCATCCCCACCGGTGTGGTATTTATCAGGATCTCGGGATTAAACTTCGCAATTTCATTCAAGGAACCGTAAGAAACATCAAAGTCCCTGCCCAGGGATTCCGCCTTCTCAACGGTCCTGTTAACCACCATGATCTCCGCCCCTTTTCGCTTCAATCCGTAAACAACAGCCCGCGCGGTTCCGCCTGCTCCCACCACAAGGCATCTTTTTTCCCCGGGATTTATCTTTTTGCCCAGGGCGTTTGCAGCTCCGATCCAATCCGTATTGATTCCCTCGACCTCGCCCCGCTCATATTTGATCGTGTTAACCGCTCCTATCATCTCGCAACTCTCGTCTGCACTATCAAGGTACTCAAGAATTTCTTCCTTGAAAGGAGCGGTAATGCTGAGACCACAGACACCGAAACAGCGAACAGAATCTACCACGCACCTGGCGCTTCTGGCGGGGAAGGCTACATAGATGCAGTCCATTTCATACTCCCTAAAGGCAGCATTGTGCATGTAGGGACTCAAACTGTGCCAAACGGGGTTTCCCACAATGCCGTAAATTCGTGTTTTACCAGACACTAGCATAGCATACTCAGCAAATGGCGAATCTGCGGAATCGTCAACTGACCGGGAGCGGCCAGGGTTTCAGGAGACCTGGCACCATAGGTCAGGTAAGAGCCAAGGAAAAGGCTGGCTATTCGAGTCCATTTGCCCAGGGGGCCCATGCAGAAAGCTACAACCTCCTGACTTCTTTTCCGGAGCTCCAGGATAAGGCTCAATATATTGAGGCAGTCTTCCGGGCGCCTGGCCATGGTAACGATTTTGACCAGAAACACCCCGTAAGCTGTCATCTCGTTTGCAATGTCCGAAAGCTCTTCCGTTGAAGGCGTACGCTCAAAATCGTGGTGCGAAAGTATGATCTTTTGTTCCGGGGAGAAACTATCGATAACTTCATCGCAACACTTCGTAAACTCTATGTCTATGAAATCCGCCCCGGCTTCTGACGCCCGAAGAAGCAGCTCTATCCGCTTTCTTTCGCTTCCCTCGAAAAACCCGCCGAATTCTTTTCCCCGGTTGGTACAGATCACTGGCATCTTTTTTTGGGACAGGACCTCTTCAATCGCGGGCTCAACCGTGGCATCAATTCTCCATTCAACCAGATCCGCTCCGGGAAAATTGAGGCATTCTACCACCTCCGCACTGCCTCTTTCCATGATGGACAGGCACAATCTCGGATGGAAATCCACCGCAAGCCGAGGCTCCTCTGGCAGCATGGAAGCTGTCTGGTATGATCGGGAGGCACCGAGAATTTCCCTGTAGATGTTATGAAGGGTAACCACGGGGAGTATTCCCCGGCCGCGTCTCGACAATCGATCCAGGATGGCTCTTTCTCGCTTGAAGTCGATCACGGGTAAATGAGAGGATTTTTTAAGACCAGCCACTTCCTGAACGATTTTCATTCGCTTTTCGAGCAGTTCCAGGAGTTGGTCATCTATCCGGTCTATTTTTTCCCTGTACTCCCCGAGTATTTCTTCCGATATGTTATGCGAATTATCTGTCACTTTTCTTTAATCGTTTCCTTGATCTTTACGCCGAAATGCCTGCCGCCTTCTTCCCTGCTCACCAGGATCTCATCACCTTCATCGAGTTCCACCACTGATACAGCAGATCCATTTTTTTTAACGAACCTTATAGTTTCAGCATTTTGAACAATGTGACTGTAGTTTTCTCCGGCACATTCGATTTCGACAAGGAGCAGCGGTCGCTTTTCGATCTTGGTTCTGCCGACCACGGCCACGCTGGTTTTACCCTCGAAGTTCGTTACAAGAACCTCGTCTCCCGCTTTCAACTCGGAAAGGTAGCCCGTTCGTCCGCCGGGGAGCATTACGTACGCGTGAAGAGCACCGGCATTAACCCTGAAAGGCCTCGGAGTGACATAGGGATTTTCAATGTTTTCGGCGTGTACCAGAAACAAGCAGGAACTGCTGTTACCCACGAGCAATCCCGCCCCGGGCTCGATTTCACTGCACGTATCCACGCAGACCCTGTCTCCCATGCCAACATGACGGATTCCCCGAACGATTGCCGAAGTCAGGTTTACCCGTTCAGTTGTACCTCTGGCAGTAGCGAGGATCTTTTTGAGCTCCGCGAGGTCTTCCGTCTCCGCTACCACTCCTTTAACTCCCACTTCGAGAACATTTAAGGCCAGCCTGGCTTCCCGCGCGGTGGCAACCGCAACCATAATGTTGTCTGATTGCGAAACAAGGTTTTCAAGCGGGATAACATGCCAGTCCGTGGTTTCCACGATCACCCTGTTCGTTTTGGCAAGGCTTATCAGTTTACCAACGTCGGATGCCGAGCGAACCGTGCAGGTGACAAAATCGATGTCCGGCTGAATATCGCCTCCCGGACACACCACCGGGATTCTCCCCAGTTTTTTTACCCTGCCGATCTCGGATTCATCCACCACCACCGCATCGGCACCGCCTTCGATAGCGGTGGTAACTACCTTCT
>JALXAI010000512.1 GCA_026992215.1 Desulfobacterales bacterium
GGTTGCTGTAATCACCGTATTCAGTATTACGTTATTAGAAAGGTTAGGGCATGGCTATGTCGGTGCGGTTATTCATGCTAAGAACAATCACCGGGTTGTAACCCGGGGAGAAGTCTGTCTGCTGTTTTTTTCACCGCGACGCGGCTAGTTATCGAGTTGCTTGTGAGCAACAAAGCAAGCTTTACTCCTCTATGATGATTGCCTGTACCGCGCATTCTCGCGCCGCTCTGCGCACGGCTTCTTCAAGGTGCTTCGGCACCACGTCCACTATAACCCTGGATTTAAGCTGGTCTTCGTTGAATGCGAATACTTCAGGACAGACTTTATTGCAGTTCTTGTCACCCATGCAGAGTCCGTAGTCAATTCTAACTTTCATTGCAACCTCCTTTGTCTCTTTTGAAGTCGTATGTTTCTGGGCGAGCAGTCAATACCCTAGCATAACCGTAGATTTACGTTTAGTAAAGAATATCGGCGAAAAATCTTTTAAGGCTGCGTGGTGCCTGGTAAAAAGAGGCAGGTAGCCGTGAGTAAGAATCCTGAAGCGGATGTGCCTGATCAGACGGTTGGATTTTGTGCTGAGGATAAAAGGGCAGGCAGACGGCGTGAAAGTGGAGTTCGGGGATAGTCTGTCTTATTGTTAAATACTTAACCTTTCCTTCAGGCTGGACACTAATTTGTTTGCGTCGTCTTCGCTGAGACTTATACCGAATCTCCTCGTTTTACCGTTGTATTCGAAAGCAACGGTTCCACCCCAAAGACCCCAGAATGCCATGCCGAATTTCCAGCTTGTCATGGGACCGAAGAAACCGGATGCCCTGAGGTTGGAAATTCTTGATACATCGAATTCTTTCCCGGGACCGTATCCGAATATTGAACGTTTTATTTTTAGCTTTCCCTGGTAAATCGAGATTATCTCGTAACCAAAAGCTCCCCAGAGAAAAGCAAGAAGCACGAAGAGCTCAGCTGCAAGCCATCCGCATAACCACGCAATTATGAAGTAGAGAGCATCGGAGGCCTTGCCTGATAAAAGCGCCCTGATAGCGAAAAGACCAGCTGCTGTCCATGCTGCAAGCCATATTGGAAGGAATATAAGCATGAAATAATTCTTGGGGGTAGCTATCCGGTACTGTGAGTCAATAATTTTTATTCGTTTCCCGATTTCTTCCATGGTCTTCTTTCTGTCACCGTACGCTGCCGCAACAATTCAGCCTGTGCCCTTTTGATGAACAAAAGAGCATTTTCAAACCTTGTTTTGCCCCCCGGTGCCGGATCGAGGAGATGACCTTAAACAGGTTAACAAAGATCTTCTGCGGATAGCAATTTTTTCGGTCAGTTCTGATGAAAGTTTCTTCCTTGATTCTGGAAATGTTTAACCAAACCACACCTTCGCTGTGTCAGATCTGTTTTTATGGAGTATAATATCACGATCCGGGAAAATCCCGGGCAGTCAAAAAAGGATAGAGAGGAGGAATGCTAATGAGTGGTCTGGATCGAGCTTCGCTGGTGGTAATTGTAGTTACGTTTTTTCTTTTCTTGCTGGCGCTTTTTGCCAAGGGGCTGACACATGATCTCCTTCTGGAGGCCGGGGTATTCCTTGTTTCCGTAAAGTTAATCCTGATGGGATATCAAAACAGGGCGGCGAGTGATTCCATATTGGAAGAGTTGCGGAGAATTGAAAGTGTTCTTATTGAGAAGGATTGTTCGACATAAAAGAAAACGCACCGTCAGGGTCAGCTGCGGAAGTGCGGCAAAACCAGTTTGGGATTGTTGTGTCTCATCGTCTCTATAGGGAATGAAGGATCCGGGAAATATGTGTGTCAGAGTACATTGATTAATGTGGTTATCATAATATTGTGGCATTTTTTAAATCAACCGGAGACACGCTCAGACCAGCCTGCGGACAACGTGTCCCCCGTCTGATGGCTTGCACTTCGCGCAATGCAAAGATGCTTTTCGGTTAGCTCTTCCAAATAATCAAATCGACCATCCGCGTTCCGCGAATCGAACCATGCATTAGTTCCTGGCAGTGCCTTTCCTAAATCAACCAGAGAGGGGGTCAATTTTCGGTTGTCATTACCATTGATATCTGAAAATATTATTAAGTTTAACGATTTCCCTCAGTAGTACGAATATTCTTAGGTTTGGTGTTGAAAGGGCCTGCAGGATAGTGTGCATATAAAATATGTACGTACGAATCAGTCGAAAAAGATCCAAGGGGAAAGTATACGAGTATTTGCAATTATGCGAGGCCTACAGAAATGACAAAGGGCAACCTCGTACCCGAGTTTTGTTAAACTTGGGCCGTCTTGATAAACTTGAGCGCAAAAAGATTGACTCGATAGTTGCGGGGCCCTATCTTCAATCTTAAAGATTCACCATTTTCCTGCCCGTCTGCCTCGCATAGTCGGCCAGCTCCTGCCCTATCTCTTCCAAAGCAGGATCAAGTGTCTCAGCGGCTTCCAGCAGAAACGATGTCCGGAACAGCATGTTTTCCTCCTGGATGATGACCATCACCACGCTGGGGTCAGAGGCAAAAAAACGTAGAGCCTCAACCTCGAGAAAGGCATTATTGCAACTACTTGAGCCGGCTGCCCTGCAATACATTATCTCGGAGCCCATGTCTCGGGCCATTGCATTAAGATCCTGTAACTTCGGGTTATTCCAGGTACTCCAAGGGACGACTTCCACCGTTGGGAGGGCAGGGGAGGATTCTAGCGTTTCCATGGCCTGGACTTCTTCCACCAGTTGCACGTATTCCCTGTGAAGCTCACCCCCTATGCCAACTGCCTTGTAAAGAGTCTTGCCCTGTTTTTTGAGCATCTGCAGGGCCTTCTTAGCAGAGTGGGCGGATGTTTCCTTCACTTCCCGTAAGAGGGCTCCGGCCTGCCGGACCTGTTCTTCTTTGGATGTTTTTTTACCCAGGATGTTAGAGAAAAACCCCATGTAAGCCTCCTACAATGAATTTATTCTACAGTAATATATACATGCTTCAAGAATCCCTTCAAAAGATAAACGAACTCCTTACAGAAGTTTGCGTAAATTGTGCTAAAGAGAAGTCGTAATGACAACCTAAAATTGACCCCCTGTGATAACCGAAAATTGCCCCCCTCTCCAGTTGATTTAGGGGAGGGTAGTGCCGTCCCATCCCCCGGGGGATGGGACGGCACTACCCGGGACTCAGCCCCTCTTTTGGTTTTTTAATGATTCTCGTAGCCTATAGCTTTCCTAGTTGCAATTGATAATGTAGGCCTTATGAGTCAGGCGATCCAAGAGAGCTGCTGTAAGGCGCTGCCCTGAGCCTGTCGAAGGGTTGGCGTCGCCAAATATCTGGGTCCAATCTCCAAACCCAAGATTACTAGTAATAATTACCGAGGCACGTTCATGACGTTCAGCCAGCACCTGAAACAGAAGCTCAGAGCCCTCTTTGGAAAACGGTA
>JALXAI010000513.1 GCA_026992215.1 Desulfobacterales bacterium
GAAGCTGATCTCAGGTTTTATATTTTTCAACCAGCGATATGAGTTCCTCAGCCTGATCCTTCAGGCCTTCTGCGCTCTGTTTAACCTGCTGGCAGCTTTCACTCATCTGGCTCGCCGCCTGGTTTACATCCGCTATATCCCTTGCAATTTCGCCGGATACACTGGAATTTTGCGCCACATTCTCAGTCACTTCCTGGATAGACTCAGAAGTGGTAATAATGTTTTCGGATATATCTTTGGTAGTAACCGACTGCTCTTCTATAGCCGCCGCAATAGTTGAAGTTGCCTGGTTCAGTTGATCGATGACGCCGGCTATTTTTTCTATTTCCCTTACACTCATGCCGGTGGTTTGTTGTATGATTTCTATTTTTTTCTGTATCTCTTCGGTTGCATCCGCCGTTTGCCTGGCCAGTTCTTTAATTTCATTGGCTACAACGGCAAACCCCTTACCGGCTTCTCCCGCTCTCGCCGCTTCTATGGTGGCGTTTAGCGCAAGCAGGTTCGTTTGTTTTGATATGGCCATGATTATATCTGTTACCTGACCGATTTCCTGGGCAGCCTGCCCAAGCTGGTGTATCTTGCTCGTGGTATTCTGTGTCTGGTTGTAAGCTTCTTCCGTTACTTTCCGTACACTCTCCGATTTTTCGGAAATTTCGTTGATTACCGCTGTCATTTCCCTTGCCGCTTCGGCAATGGCAGAGACCTTGGCGGATGCGTTTTCCAGTTCCTCGGCAACCACGCTGGAGTTAGTGCTCATTTCTTCGGCCGCCACGGCAACCATGTTGGATTTCTCGTACACGCTGTTGGAGTTAATAGAAAGCTCGGAAGAGAGGTTGCTGAGCATGTTGGAGGAATCATTCAACTTTGTCGAGTGGTTACTGATCTTGTTTATTATGCTTGCCACTGACTTGATAAAATTGTTGATCCACAGGGCCATCTTGTCTATTTCGTCTTTCAAAGCGTTCTGTACCACTATGCAGTCAGAGCACGATTTAAGCGTCCCGGACACTATCTTTTGAGCCGTACTTTCGCCAACGGCGTTGGAACCCACGGTGTTCCAGCAATTTCCGGCTTTGCCGTGCTCCGGGCACTGGGAGTTGTGGCATCCGGTGAGCTTTGCGCAATCTACCTTCTCCATGGGAATTCTTTTTGTCAGGTCCCCTTCTTCGATCATGCTTTTGAGAGTTTCGTAGGTCGCTTTCAGTGGCCTGTTGACCAGCTTTTCCATGAAGAAGTTGATCACCACGATAATAAAAATGATCGCCAGGAGTGAAATACCGACAAAAATATAGGATGACCTTTTTATGTGGGCCAGTGCCGCCGTAACATCCATTGGGATCGCCACGACACCCAGGGTTTTCCCGGAAAAATCATGAAGGGGACTGTAGAGGACAAGGAAGTCTTTCCCATCCTTTTTTACCCTTTTCATGATCCTCTTATCTGTTTTCAGAACTTTTCTCAGTACATCCTGCGAGATGCCGGAAATATCCCAGTCGCTTGTTTTCGCGTGAAGCTTGAACCTGTCGCCATCGAGGGTAAATATAAAAACGTCGTAATGATACTTCCTCTTCAATTCTGAGAGCAATTTACCGCTCAGGGCTGTTCCGAATTCCACCGTGCCAATGTGCCTTCCCATGTAAAAAACAGGTGTCACGCCGCGAATTCCTATGCCGTACCTTCCCTTGTCCAGGCCTATCTTTGGAGTCCTGTCTCTGTTGGCCTCCAGAACGGTGGGACGAATGTTGCTCAAATCGTCGCCAAACTTCGTAGGCTTGTGAAGCCTCAAAAACGAGGTCGCGGGAGGTACGTGGAACTGGAATTGAGACAGGTTGATTTTTTTCTTAACAGCCTTGAAAACGGGGAGCATTAGTTCCTTTAATCGATCACGATCCCTGTTCGCGAACGCTTCCTGGACTTCGGGAATGTTCGCGACAAATTCGGCAAGTGAGTACGACGTATTGGCAGCCGCAGATATCAGTTCAAGAACCTGGTTGCATTCTCCTTCCAGTGTTGCACGTTGATCGGCGAAAAAACCATTCAGTTTGTCGTTCACGTCGTAAGTAATGAAAAAACCCAGGGCAACTGTCAGCAAAAGCGTAACAGCGACCAGCAGCCTGGCTTTAATGGTACGTAGTTTTATTGGACTTTTCATGGCATCTATCCCTTCCAGAGAGTTCAAGCAAAATTACAGTCCCCTACTCTATCTTGAATCTGGCCACAATTTCTTGCAACTGTTGAGCCAGTCTGGATAGTTCCTGGGCGCTCATGTTCAACTGACTGCTCATACTTGACATTTCGCTTGCTGTCTGATTCATGTCGGATATGTCCTGCGCTATTTCTCCGGCCACCGTGGAACTCTGGGTCACATTTTCGGTAACCTCGTGAATCCCTTCGGATGCCTGAACCACGTTGTTGGCGATTTCCTGGGTGGTTACCGACTGTTCTTCCACCGCGGCGGCAATGGTCGAGACTATCTCGTTCACGTCGTTTATGACCTTCGATATCTGTTCAATCTCGGAAACCGTGTTATTGGTGGAACTCTGAATTCCTTCTATCCTGGTTTGTATTTCCTCGGTGGCAGAAGCGGTTTGCCTGGCCAGCTCTTTAATCTCGTTGGCTACCACTGCAAAACCCTTCCCCGCCTCTCCTGCTCTGGCAGCTTCAATGGTGGCATTGAGAGCAAGCAGGTTTGTTTGCTCGGATATGGCGGTAATCGTTTCCGTCACTTTTCCAATTTCTTCGGCGGCCTTGCCGAGTTCGTTGATTCTTACGGAAGCATTTTGAGCCTGTTCCACTGCCTGGCCCGTGACAACCCTTGCTTTTTCGGAGTTCTGAGCGATCTCCGTGATAACAGAAGTCATTTCTTCTGCGGAGGCGGCTACCATTTTGACATTGGTGGCCGTTTCTTCCACAGCCGCCGCAACGGAATTCATGTTGGCGCTCATTTCTTCGGCCGCAACGGCGATGGTGTTGGATTTGCCCGAGACGAGTTCCGAATGGTTGGAAACCTGCTCCGATATCGAAGAAAGTTCCGAAGATGACATCTCCAGGTTATTGGACCCGCTGGTGATCTTGGTGAACATATTTTTCAGGTTGCCAATCATCTCGTCAAGCTTGCGGCCAATAATGCCAAGCTCGTCATTCCCTTCAATGCCGGAGGTGACAGTCAAGTCTCCCTGGCCCAGCCTGGTGGCAAAACCCTGGATTTTCTCCAGTCTTTTTATCATCGAAAAGGCGGTTTTTATGCCGAACACCATGAAAATTATGCCCAGTGTTATCCCGATTATCTGTGCCCTGAGCAACTGCTTTATCTTTTTCTCCGACTGCTTCTGCATCATTACTACCGCCTTGTTCATTTCTTTCAGCAACGGAACGTTGTTTTTCATTATCCACTCGAGATTTTCCTCTGCGTTACCATTACCCAGGATAATTGCTTCCACTCGCGACTTAAACTGTGTCCACATCTTGTAAACCTTGTTCAGTTGTGTAAGCGCCGGTTCACTAGCCTTCGGGCAAAATCTGTACTTGGTTTTTTTGAGATCAAGAGACAGGGGAGCCAATCCCGAATCCTTCAGGGCAGCTAGGGTGGTATCAAAAACTCGCATGGTATTCTGAACAGATGTTATGAGCTCCGGGCTGTTTTCCCCTTTTTTTTGCCGGGCAATTTCCAGCATGAGAATCTCTTTAGTCAGTTTCTGAGTGAGCATTCTCTGGCGTCCTGCCAGGTTTATCACCAGGCCATCGTCTTTTTGATGGTTGGTGACGTACCAGGTGATGAGGAACATCCCTATGATAATCAGAGAAAGCCCCATGAGGATAATGCCAAGTTTCTGTTTGATTTTCATTTTCAGCTCCTTGCTCTCATTCTACTTCGAAACTTTCAAAGCTATTATGCGTAATTGTGTTAGTTCCCAGGAACCAGTTGTTCTTTGAGAACCTTGTAAATTCCTTCTATCAATCTTTCTTTATCAAGCTTTATCTGGTAATCGTTGACACCGGCAGCTTTTCCTTTCTCTATGCTCTCGTCGTCAGCTAGGGTGGTCAAGGCTATTACCGGCAGGTTCTTGTAGCGATCGTCGGTCTTAATCTTTTCCGTTAACGCAAATCCGTCCATGTTGGGCATTTCTATGTCTGTCAGAACGAGGTCAATTTCGTCGCTTCTTTCCTGCAGGATGTTCCAGGCAACGAGGCCGTCTTCCGCCTCGATTACCCTGTAACCTTCATCCTCCAGAAATTTTTTCACATGAGCCCTGAAAAAATCGGAATCTTCGGCAAGCAAGATGGTGATATCCTTTCCTTCTTCCGTTTCCACGGTTTTCATTTCTGTAAACCATGAAGGGTAAAGAGCTTTAACCAGGCCATAGATATCTAGCATCAGGGTTGTTTGCCCGTTGATTATGGTGGATCCGAGTATTCCCTGCTGCTTCAGGGTATCAGTATCGATCTCGATGGCCACGTCCAGCACATCAATGGGACCGGTGGCAAGAAGTCCCACTTCCCTGTTGGCTATTTTGAAGACTATGATTTCAATATCCTCATGATCAGCCAGGGGTTTGACTTCAACCACTTCCTCTATCCCAACCAGTGGAAGATTTCGCCCCCTGTACTGTATGGTCCTCCTGTTGCCTATCGTTTCTATTTCCGATCTTTTGACCCTTTCAATGCGCTGTACAAGCCCGAGGGGTATTGCAAATTGCTCGTCTTCGGCATTACGGAATATCACGAGGGACTGGATGTCTTCAGACTCCTTGGCCGCAGCCCGGGATACCTCTCGTGCCCTGTCGCTCGCGTCCACGGAAGTGAGATTGGTCATCCTGGCGATGTTTGGGATATCAAGTATAAGTGCCACCCGCCCGTCGCCAAGGATGGTGGCACCGATGTATCCCCTGCATTTCTTGATGTGTTTACCCAGTGGTTTTACCACAATTTCTTCCGAGTCGTGTAGTTCGTCAACCACGAGCCCGTACTTCAGGGGCCCGGCAGATACCACGACTATGTTAACGGCACTGGAGGCATGGTAACGCCTATCGATGCCAGTTCTCCGTTCTTCCGGGACTTCAGGAACAGGCTTTTGGCCACTTTCCTCGTCGTAAAAGTACGGGCTGCTCTTCGATCGCCTGTCTGCCAGTGATTCTCTCCTGTCCGGTTTTGGCTGCCCGTTTTTCTTATCAAAGTAGATTCGGTCGATGTCGAGAGCATCGGATAGTCTTACAAGAGGCAATAGCTGTCCGCGAAGCCTCACAACCTCCGCGTTGCCCACCTTTTCTATGCGATCTTTCACCTGGGATGACGCGATCCGCAGGAGTTCTTCAATGTTTATCTGGGGAATGGCGTACTTGTCTCCGCATGTTGAAACCAGGAGGCTTGGAATAATGGTCAGGGTCAATGGCAGCTTGATTTTTATGGTAGTTCCAATGCCCGGGGTTGATTCGAGTTCGACTTCCCCGCCCAGCTTATCAAGGTTTGTTTTCACCACGTCCATCCCGACACCGCGCCCGGAAACATCGGTAACCTTCTCGGCGGTGGAAAAACCCGGGTAAAAAATAAGGTTAACCTTCTCCTTGTCTGACATTACCTTTGCCTGTTCCTCTGTGATCAACCCTTTTGCAACGGCCTTCGCTGCAAGTACTTCAGGATCCAGGCCTTTTCCATCGTCGGCAATTTCAATGTTTACCTGTCCGGCTTCGTGATAAGCGCGAAGAATAACCGTACCCTTCGGATCTTTCCCGGCCCTCACACGTTCATCCGGGGATTCTATGCCATGGTCTACCGCGTTTCTCACCAGATGCGTCAGGGGATCGCTAATTGCCTCGATTATGGTCTTGTCCAGTTCCACATCTTTTCCTTCAAGCTTCAACTCAACTTCCTTGCCCAGTTTCCTGGCAAGATCCCGGACAACCCTGGGAAACTTGTTAAAAATATTGCCCACGGGTTGCATCCTGGTAAGCATTATCGCTTCCTGAAGATCGGAAGTGATCATGTCTATTCTCTGACTGATAACTTCCAGCTGATGCTGGTCACCGGCCCCCACTGCCTGAAGCAACTGGTTTCTGCTGAGTACCAGTTCACCGGCAAGATTCATCAGGGAGTCAAGCAGCTGTACATGAACCCGTAAACTTGTTTCCTGTACTATGGGTTTGGGTTCTGCCTGCTTTGGCTTTGCCGGAGCAGGTTTGAGCTTCGGGATTTCTTCCACTTTTTCCTTCACCTCTTTTTGCTCCTCAACGGCAGGCATGGCCTCCGTGGTCTCCCCAGAAGGCTTTTCGGGTTCTTCCCGGCCTCCAGGAGTTTCGGGCTTCCCGAGTACAGATGCCACCTCGTTTTCGTCCTTGATGGTGGTCAATTTGGCATCGTCGATGTCAAAAACAGCTGTTATCAGGTCGGGTTCGATGATGGATGCGAAAAGGACTTTCATGGGGAAAGAATTCCCGGGAAGAAAATTCTCCAGGGAGCCGGCGCTTTCCGTGTCAACGTGACAGTCCAGGATTTGCCCGCAATCGTTTATCCCGGAAATAAAATCGTTTAGCGTTTTCCCCTTTTCCTGCACGTCTGCGATCAGGTCACAGTTTACCAGGTATATGAAGTTACCTTTTTGAATCGCCTTGTTGACCTCTTCTACCTCGACATCAAACAAAAGACCTTCCCGTGCCCCTGGCTCCCCGGTTTCCTGTTCTTCTTCCGGCTGTTGTTTTTCTGTATCCCCGGCGGCAGACTTCGACTCGGTAATGGCGTTCAAAGCATCCACGTGCCGGGATATATCGACATCGTTGCTATTGTGGACGTCGTTTATCATCTCCCGCAAGACATCACTTGCCTCCAGGAGAATGTTGGTAATTTCGGCGTTGGGGATTAACTTTCCGTCTCTTATCATGCCAAGCACGTTTTCCATCTTGTGGGACAGTTCCTTGATATTGTTCAGTCCCATGAAGCCTGCCCCTCCCTTGATGGAATGCGCTGCCCTGAAAACCTTGTTTACCAGTTCTTCATCTATATTTTCTCCGCACTCCTCGATTGCCAGGATATCATTCTCGATATCAGCCAGGTGTTCCCTGGATTCCTCCACGTACATTTGCAAGGTTTCTTCGTCTTCGATAATCATGGCTTCTTCCGTGTTATTTGGTCGCTTTTTTTCTGTTCATGCGGATTTCTGCTATGCTGCCAGACCCGGCATCCGTGTACCTAGTTGAGGTTAAAAAACCGGTCCAAGTGCGTCAGTTTGAAAAGATCGAAAATAGCCTCGCTAACGTTAACGAGTTTAAGCTCACCTTCTTTTTGCCTGATGCTTTTGTGGGTGGCGACAAGCACTGCCAGCCCCGTTGAATCGATCAATTCAACGTTTGAAAGATCTATGACCAGTTCAACAATTTTTTTGTCCAGAGTTTTTGACAGCTCTTCTTTCAACTTCTCCGTGTATTCCCCGGTCAGGTTTTTTTCAGGTTTAAAAACTATCCTGTTGTCTTCACTCGTTATCTCCACCATGGCGAACCCTTCGCTATCGTGTTTTCATTCTTTAAGCATTTGTTTTCTACAATCGTTAATGTTTCTGAAATATTGCCGATATGCTTACTTCCTTGGTCAGTTTTCCCGGCCCCAAGTATGATATTCCCAGAGAACGATCCTTTTGATGCTTTCCATAGCTGATAAAGATTATATTGAAATGGTAATGCGATTTTCAAAAAAATCTGAAAGGTTTGAACGTGATTTGCACCCGGACGGGGAGATCGGTTTGCCGCGGAAGCCTGCCAGGAGTTTGTTTCGCCGGGTTAAGATAGCTTTAAAAATTTGATCCAGCGAACTTGTAACCAGAGCAAAAAAAGCCTTCGAAGCAGCAACTTTCCCTTCTTGATCCTTCCAGCCAGCTTTTTCGTCCACACTTTTCATTCAGGCTAAATCGCCGCTCTCCATAAACCGGAACCCGGCGTTTTTCCGTCGAACATTTTTCATTTTATCTCTCAGGACTTGACGACCTGATGGAACTTCGATAGCAGGCGGTGAAAAAACAGGGTTTGAAGAAAGGGCGGTAGATTGTGGCTGTCCTAAACAAGAGGTTGCGGGTTCGTTTTCCCCGTGTATCAGCTTACGCTATCGTCATCATGCACCAGGGCGAACAAAGGTGTATTACAAGTTAAAAACGCTGATGCCATGATTACGGGATCCAGGGAAATAAATCATCGGCGTTCTGAGCGCATCGAAGGACGATGTCCCGAGGGAGCGGTGCCCTGAGCCTGCGGTGCCCTGAGCCTGTCGAAGGGTCAAAGCGTTGCCCTGGCGATATTAATAACTTTTTCTGCTACTTCTTCGGGAGTGGTGCCCAGCACCCTTATCATCGGTTCTTTTCCAACCTCGCCCACGTCGTAGATTATGTCCGGAAAGGTATTTGAGTGTCGGATAGCTTCGGCAACTCCCCACACCAGGGTTGAGCCTTCCTTCCTCTTGATCGATTCTGGCTCGTCTTTTCTATCGAATTTTGCCACTGTTAGACCCAGCTCGAGGCATTTCCTAACCGTAAACTCATCATACCTGATATTCATTGCCGAACGCATATCGCTTCTGAAGCGTACGGCGGTGAGAATGACGTTTGCCATATGCCTGGAAGCCCCGAATTGAGGGTCTTTCACCGCAACAAACTCTTTTCCGAGCCTTACAAATCGCCCGGGGAATGCGGCCACGTCCTCGTAGCCCAGCGGCATTGGCAGACCGTAAGCAAGGTTGCTCTGAACCTCGGGGAAAAGGTGGGTTATTGTTCCGTTTTCCCCGAGCATTTTTACTGCCGACTTGAGGCTCTCTATAACCTGGTAGCGTTCCCAGTCCCTGGCTGCTACCCGGTACGGGTTTGTGGGTCCGTGTCCTTTTCCGATGGGATGGGAAAAGTATATTGCCAGATCCACAAATTTTTTTGCCTTTGCCACCGCTTCGAAAACGTCGTACTCCATGGCCAGAAAGGTTGCGATGGCCGCGGAATAGGTGCAACCTGTTCCATGTGTATTAGGCGTTTTGTGCCGTTTGCTCTGAAAATGGTAAATATCGGAGCCGTCAAAAAGAACGTCAACGAGGGTATCACCTTCCAGGTGTCCACCCTTTACCAGGACATAACTGCACCCGAGTTGCCGTATAGACTGAGCCGCTTTCTCCATGTCTTCAACAGAGTTGATTTTCATCCCGCATATGACCTCGGCTTCGGGAATGTTGGGAGTAACAATAAGAGCCTGCGGAATCAATTCGTTTACAAGCGCTTTTTTGCCATCTTCACTGAGCAGCCTGTGGCCGCTTTTAGCCACCATCACCGGATCGACTACAAGGTTTGAGAGCCCGTATTCCTTTATTTTTGCGGAGACCACACTTACTAGCCCCGGCGAGTCCAGCATCCCGGTTTTGGCCGCGTCGGCACCGATGTCCGACAGAACCGCATCAAGTTGTTTACCGACAAAATCCCGGGTTACCGGATAAATACCTTCCACACCCAGCGTGTTTTGAGCAGTAAGTGCCGTTATCACCGATGTCCCGAAGGCTCCGAGGAGGGTTATGGTCTTCAGATCCGCCTGGATTCCTGCCCCGCCACCCGAATCAGAACCGGCAATTGTTACTACCTTTTTCACTTATTGCACTCCTTTCACGTTATCAGTTTCATCGTCCTGGGCTTCCGCTTCCATGTTTATTGTATATTTTTTTCGTCCGTAAAAAAAGTAAAGGAGGGCACCGAATACCGGTATGAACGTGACTATTGCAAACCAGATCACCTTGATTCGAAAATCACTGAATGCTCTCTTTGCAACGTCTACAATTGCCCAGAACGTTGGCACCAGCGGTAGCAGGAAGATAAATGCAAGTATAAGGATTCTTGTTATCAAGACTCACCTCCGTCCGCGCCGTATTGCTGCTTGGTCTTCAAAGCAAGTTCATCCAGAAGCCTGTCCGCAATTCTTGTTTTCTCTACAATTTTTTGAACCGATACATCAATCCTCTTTTTCATGTATTCAAGGCGTTTGCCCATTTTAAACGCAAGATAGTCGTTGATCTTTTCCATTTCCATGGCAAGTTTTCTTTCATCCTTCTTTATACTCCCGGATGCCAGCAAAAAAAGCACAATTAATTCGATAAGGAGAAAACTGGCGAGAGATATCAATCCATGAGCGGTATAAAGGGATAGCACCATGTTGAACAGCAGCGAAAGTCCCTTACCAGGAGCGGGACGGGCCAGGAAATTCTTGATGGAATCAATTCCGGCAAGGGATATTGCAAGAAAAAGCATCGGAAAACCAAGGTAGAGCAGCTGCCTGGCCTTATTGGCCCACCTTTTTAACCTGTTTTCACGTCCTCGCGTCTCCTCGAAATATTCAAAAAGCCATTGTTTCACTTCGCCTGTCATCCCCTTCAGCTCTAGCTCCGTGATTTCTTCCAGTTGAGCAATCTCGTCCTGTGCGGAAGTCATACCGTAGCGATGCAGTACGGTGGCAATCCTAGAAAACACAGACCTGAACCTGTTTCGTATCGGCGCTATGTTCTGATCATTGCGGGACTGTATGGTTCTTCCCGAAACGGTCACACGCGAAAACCTCTTATTGTACAAGGTTATTTCCAGGATACGTTTGATAAAACGAACCGGGGAGACATCATGAGTGTCATTCGAAGCGTGTTCTTTTATTTCCGAGACCATTTCTGCATCTATAAGTTCTTTTGTAACTGCCGGGATAACATCTTTCAGGTCATAAAACTCTTTTTGAAACTCCATCAAAACGGCGTCGAGATCCACGGGAAGCTGTTTGTACTTTTCATACAAATGTTTCAAATTATCCACCAGTTCCCTGATATGTACCTCTATATTGGCTTCCTTTATTGCCAGAACTTCCTTTGCGTTCCTCTCCCTGAACAGGTATTCCCTGAAATTGTAAAAGTCTTCCTTTTGCCAGGCAGGCGCCCCGGGATCAGTGATTTTAAGTGCGGCAAAGGCATGGATCCTGGGGGCAAGGATGCCAGCTTTCTTCAGTTTAACCGCGAAATCTCCCAGAAGGCCTTTTAATTCTCGCTCGGCACCGGTCCCGGAAGCCTTGATCATGTCCACTTTATTCATTACGAACACAAAGTTGTCCTGGTGTTTCGAACTCCTTTTCAATACCCTGTAAAATTCCAGGTCTGCGTATTTCTCGGGACTTACCACCCAGACCGAAATATCCAGCACGTCAAGCATTCCGAGCACCCGTTGTGCATGTTCCGCAAGAATGCTATCAAAATCCGGGAAGTCATATATTATTATGTCGCGAATTGAGTCATTTTCGTGAACTTT
>JALXAI010000514.1 GCA_026992215.1 Desulfobacterales bacterium
TTGAGTGCCTGACGCTCTATATCTACTTCGCCCATGTATATGTCACACTTCATCCCGAACAGAGCAGCTGCCGTGGCGGTGGCAACTCCGTGCTGACCCGCCCCCGTCTCAGCGATTATCCGCTCTTTTCCCATTCTCCTTGCCAGCAGAACCTGTCCTATGGTGTTGTTTATCTTATGGGCACCGGTATGGTTAAGGTCCTCGCGCTTCAGGTAAACCCTGAGATTACCAAGTTGTTCACTTAACCTTGACGCGTAATAAAGAGGTGTGGGTCTGCCCACGTACCTGCTGAGCAGATCCCCTAGTTCTCTTTCGAAAGAGGAATCTGTCCTGGCTTCCCTGTATGCTTCTTCAAGTTCGTAAAGTGCCGGCATAAGCGTTTCAGGGACAAATCGCCCGCCGTATTTCCCGAAATGGCCTGATACATCCGGTAACATTTTATGACTCCTTCACTTTTCTAATAAACTGTTCAACAAGCGCCGGATCCTTTCTCCCGGGAGAAGATTCCACGCCACTGCTTACATCCACGGCATAAGGCTTTACAAGATCAATAGCCCCGCGAACATTATGCGGGTTCAGGCCTCCTGCAAGAATAATCGGCCTCACCGACGAAATCGTCGCCGCAAGCTCCCAGTTCGCGGGCCTTCCCGTGCCTCCTTTTTTTCCCGGCTCGTAGCTGTCGACGAGGATGAAAAAATCACCGTAATTTCCCACGACATGCAAGGTTTCCTCGCCTTTCAGCCTTATCCCCTTTATCGCGGGGCGATTCAGTTCTGATAAAATTTCAGGGGGCTCCGCCCCATGCAGTTGAACCCAATCGAGGTAACAAAAGTCGCAAATATCGTTTATGATTCCCGCGCCTGTGTCCACGAATACTCCTATCTTTTGAATCATGGGAGGCAAATTGTCGATTATCTCTCGGGCGGCAGGAGGAGTGATCTCCCTGGGACTCCCGGCAAATACGAATCCCAGTGCGTCAGCTCCGCACGAAACTGCCATCATGGCGTCTTCAATGTTTGTTATCCCGCAGATCTTAACCCTGGTAACTGGCAACAGTATCCCCTTTTCTTTTTCAGTTAATCAACGATGCAAGCTTCTTTCCCGGATCCCTGGCTTTCACAAGTGCTTCCCCGATCAAGAATGCCGATATCCCTGCTGCTCGAAGTACGTTTATATCCTGTTTCGAACTGATCCCGCTCTCACTAACCACTCCAATTTCTTCCGGTATTACGGGAAGAAGCATCAGGGTGTTGCTTATGTTCACCCTGAAAGTTTTCAAATCCCTGTTGTTTATCCCGATTACCCTTGGCTTTAACGGCAGAACCTTTTTTAGTTCCGCCAGGTCATGTACTTCCACCAGAACCCCCAGTCCAAGATCGGTCGCCAGCTTGAAAAGATACTCCAGCTCCCGGTATTCAAGGATGGCCGCGATCAATAAAATGGCATCCGCTCCCGCAAGCCTGGACTCGTACACCTGTACGGGATCAAGGATAAAGTCCTTGCGCAAAACTGGAATTCCTACCGAGGCCTTTATCCTCCTGAGATCATCCAGGGAACCTTCGAAAAATTTTTCATCCGTCAAAACCGATATGGCGGACGCGCCGTTCTGCTCGTAAATACGCGCCCGGGATACCACATCCAGGTCTTTTGCAAGCTGCCCCTTTGATGGCGATGCCTTCTTTATCTCCGCGATGATATTAACTCGTTTCTCCCTTGAAACCTCTCCGCAAAAATCACGGGTACCCGGTGCAGTCGCTATTTCCCGAAGCGCGTGGGAAACCTCAAGAGTTTCTCGCAACCGTTCAACTTCGATTTTTTTCCGGGTCAATATCTTTTCCAGGAACATTTCGATGATATCCTCGCTCTACTGTCCGAAACTTCTTGTCATGGCAACCAGGCTATCAAGTTTTTCGAGGGCTCTTCCCGAGTCGATTGATTCTTCTGCCATGAGGATGCCCTCTTTAAAGTCACCTGCTTTGCCGGCCGCCACCAGGGCAGCTGCAGCGTTGAGCAGCACAACGTCCCGCTTCGGCCCGCTTTCACCACCCAGTACCGATTTGACAATCTTCGCGTTGTCTTTCGCGTTTCCGCCCCTTATGGATTCTATGGATGAGCAGGGTAGACCAAAGTCTTCCGGGTGTATTCTGTATTCTTTCACCTCTCCGTCTCTGAGCTCCCCAACCAGGGTTTCCCCGGTAATGCTGATTTCATCTATGCAGTCCACCCCGTGAACCACGAAAGCACTTCTGGAACCCAGTCGCCCGAGGACTTCCGCCAGGGGGCGCGTAAGTTCCGCCTCGTAGACGCCGAGCACCTGGACATTGGCTCCCGCCGGGTTGGTCAGCGGACCAAGGATATTGAAAATAGTCCGAAGCCCGATTTCTTTGCGGGGGCCAATGGCGTACTTCATCGCACCGTGAAGCAGAGGAGCAAAGAGGAAACCAATACCTATTTCGTCAAGGCATTTTTCCACTTCTGAAGGCGTAACATTCAGGTTTATCCCGAGTTCTTCAAGCACATCAGCGCTCCCGCAGCAGCTCGAAACCGAGCGGTTCCCGTGCTTGGCCACCTTAAGGCCGGCTCCCGCCACCACGAAAGCTGTAGTGGTGGAAATATTGAAGGTGTTTGTCCCGTCACCTCCCGTTCCGCACGTATCCACTATGGTCTCCTGGTCGATGTTTATGTCGTCTCTGTCTAGACTCACCAGGCCATTTCCCGACCCGATTTTCACGGCCTTTTCTCTCATTACCCTTGCCGCGCCGGTGATCTCTTCAATGGTTTCTCCTTTCATCCGTAGAGCCGTGATAAAGGCGCCTATCTGGGCCTGGGTCGCTTTCCCTTCCATTATCTCGGTCATGGTTTCCACCATTTCTTCCTCGGTCAGATCTTCCCGGTTTACCACCTTGAAAAGGCTTTCTTTTATCATCTTAACCCCTCCTTCTTTGAACACTCTTCAGGAAATTCTTCAAAATCTGTCTGCCCGACTCGGTGAGTATTGATTCGGGGTGAAACTGGATGCCCTCTATGGGATAGTGTTTGTGCCTTATCCCCATGATGATCCCGTTGCTTGTTTGAGCCGAAACCTTTAACACCGACGGCAGCTTGTTTCTGCTTACAACCAGAGAATGGTACCTGGTTGCGACGAAAGGAAGTTCCACGCCTTCAAAAACACCCATGGTGTCATGGAATATCGATGACGTTTTTCCGTGCATAATTTCTCCGCATCGAACAATTTCGCCTCCGAAGGCGCGGGCTATAGCCTGGTGACCAAGGCACACCCCCAGGATCGGTATTTTTTCCCCCAGTTTCCTGATGAGTTCCACCGATATTCCCGCATCATCAGGATAGCCCGGGCCGGGAGAAATAACTATTCCCTCAGGGCGCCAGTTTTCGATCTCATTTACCGTAACCCTGTCATTCCTGACGGTCTTCAA
>JALXAI010000515.1 GCA_026992215.1 Desulfobacterales bacterium
CGCCAGAGGCGGATCTTCGACCTGGTTTTCCCACCCCACTTCAGGAACCTGGAATCCCCGCCCCTTCCGGAGTTCAAGCTGCAAGGGACAAGGGAAAAAGGGTAGAATGAAAAAAAGCACTCAACCATTTCAACTCCCTCAACCTCCTCAACCTTCTCAACCATTTCAACCTCTTCTAGCATTGGACTACCGGGATTAAGATCGAAAATAAGACACGCAAAAACGTTACATGTCTTAAAGTAAGTATTCTAAAAGCTTTGACCGTCACTTTGTATACCACACTTCCCCGGTCGTCACGAGTGAGCATGGGAGGTAACGTTCTTGAAACCCGGAAAAACCGGGATTGCGAGTACCAGAGAAGAAAAACCGGCGTGCATGGCGATCGTGTTTCATTCAGGTTGCTGTTGCGCTAACGGGTATTTGATATTGGTTATCTAAATTTATGAGTAAATGGAGATATATGGCGTGATCGGCTCCGAGACAACAATGATACCCAGATCGCCCGCATTCCTGGTTATGCTGTTTGAACCAAGCATTTGATCTCAAAAACAAACCGGGGATATGCCTTTGCTGCTTCCGCATTCCCCGGTTTGATTCCAGCTATTTTCTACTTCTTGTGAAGCTCTCTGAGTTTTCTTCTGAGAAGTTTCCCTGTGGGTGTTCTCGGAAGAGCATCCACGAATTCGATTTCTCTTGGCAGCTTGTAGATGGCAATGTGCTGCTTCAAGAACTCTTTCAGGTCATCGAAGAATGTTTCTTTGGCCTCGTAGCCCGGTTTAAGAACAATAAATGCCTTGGTAATCTGACCCTTTTCGGGATCAGGCACACCTACGACACCTACGTCCGCCACGCCTTCAAACTTGGCAATGGCTTCTTCGACCTCGGCGGGTCCGATTCTGTACCCGGAAGATTTGATCATGTCGTCTTCCCTGGATACGAAGAATATGTTCCAGTCTTCGTCATGGTAAACTGCATCACCCATCTGGTTCCATCCGTCGCGCACGCCCTTTTTCTGGGATTTAAGGAGCCTGTTGTCGTCAACGTAAGGTTTCCAGTACAGAGTGCCGGAGGGCCCCTTAAGGATCATGCTTCCGATTTCACCCGGCTTGCAGTCTTTCCAGTCCGGATCCACAACCCTGACCTTTACGCCGGGCAACGGCTTCCCGATGGAATTCGGTACGGGTTTTTCGTTCATGGTGTTGGAGGTTACCAGGTGCAACATTTCTGTTCCGCCGAGTCCTTCCCAGATCGGCTTGCCTGTCAGGTCTTCCCATGCCTTGAGTGTCTCTGCTCCAAGGGCATCGCCACCTGAAGTATAGAGTCTGACGGAACTCAGATCATATTTTTTGAAATCCGGGAATTTCATCAATGCACGGTACGCTGTTGGTAGACCGGTCAATACCGTGATCTTGTGTTTCTGAATCAGATCGAGCATATCCGGTGGCGAAAACTTCGGTATCAGGGAGATTGCCGCACCACCCTCGAAGGGCATAAGGGTAAATGTGCCAAAACCGGCGGCAAAGGAAACGGGAGCTGCACCACCAAGGATATCTCCGGGCTTCAGGTCGTAAACATACTTGTTTACCAGTTTTGCTTCAACCAGGATGGGACGCAGGAAGTGAACACAACCCTTAGGAAGTCCGGTGGTTCCGGAAGTATAAAGAATAATGCCAATGTCAGTGGGCTCAAGCATGGTGGCTTCGAGATCAGCACTGCCCTTCTCAATCATTTCCTCGTAGACGCTGTCGCCATCCGCTTTTACTTCGTCGGCATTGCCTCCAATGACAATAACCTTTGTTCCATACTCAAAATTGGGTTTCGCCTGCTTAACAGGCCCCATCAGGGGTGCATTGACAATAAAGTACTTCATTTCGGCATTGTTAGCCACAAATGCCACTTCCTCTGCGGACCACAGCGGAGAAGTGGGTACCGGAATGGCTCCGATTTTTTCGATTGCAAAAATTGCCGTAACTGCCTGGGGAGAATTAACAAGGCGAATACCAACTCTATCCTGGGGTTCAACCCCTAATTCTTTCAATGCGTTACCAAACCTGTTGACCATCTCCTGGAGCTGGGCATAGGTATACGTCTGATCCATGAACTTGATCGCTACGTTGTCTCCCCGCCCTTCCCTGATGTGACGATCTAGAAAATAATCGGCCAGATTCATTTTGTCCGGCAGATCGTCTTTGAACTCATCAGGAATAATATACTCCGGCCACGTGTCTTTTGGGGGGAGGTAGTTTTCGGGAATTTTGCCCATAGTTTTGTCCTCCTTCGTTCTTCTTGGATTTTGTGTTAACCTTGCCAATCTTACCTGACCCTCTCCCAAGATTCACCAGGCAAGATCAATCCTTAAACAAAACTGTTAAAAACTTAACTTCACCTCCTTTCCTTCACGAATTACGTATCTGTCTTCAGAGTTGAACTCGTTCAGCACGAAGAATACGAGATAACCCTGTGTCCTTCTTCCTCGAGTTTCTCTACTATCCTTTTCGTGTCGCAATTTCCCACTCTGAAAGAATAAATCTGGCTGTCGTCAGATTTTTGGGGGACAAGGCATACGCTGATTATCTCACTTCCCTCTTTTTCAATGATCGAAGATATGGAATCAATGGCTCTACGAGAACTCTTAGGTTTTACGTCAATCCTCGATGTTGACCGAAGTATGCCAAGGACTTCAAGAAACGCGTTAAGCAAATCAACAACGGTGATTACACCCACAAGCTTTCCCTTTTCTACAACAGGCATTCCTCCGATTCTGTTTTCTACAAGCATCCTGGCGGCAACTTCAATACTTTCAGATGCGTCTACCGCTATCGGGTCGTGAATCATTATGTCTTCAATGGTGATTTCTTCCAGCATGGAAGGAAAAAGCGCCCCCCTCAGGTTGGCGTCGGTCAACCATCCCACCAGTTTATCGTTGTCGACAACCGGGAGGTGCCTTATAAAGTTCGTCTTCAGAAGACGGATGGCATCCTCAACACTTGCGTCCCGTGATATGGTTACAGGATCTGGAGTCATGTACTGCTTTACAATCATCTTTTCTCGATCCTTACCCCTGGTTGTTGCCAATCCTTAATTTTACAGGGAGTATATGTTCGCAATTAGGATGTAATTTTCTGCTGAGAAAATGAATTGCGTTTTGAGGTTCAGGAACTAGGGAAATTGGAGGTTCACCACAGGTAGTCTGTCAGCTTCAGTTGAGTTACCGCAAGATCATGCTCCCTAGAACTATATCGACACGTTAAATTTTATCATAGATTGAGAAATAATTATCAAGCTCGTCCTGAAATTAGCAACAACACCACATGCTTCTTTTTTTCGTTAATCTCTTTAGCTACAAGTCTGTCAGGATAATTTATTCTAAACTATTTCATTGTGGACAAAAAAGCAAGAGAAATTTTTCCCATTTCTTGTGAATAAATAGAAAATCTGTACAATCATCTGTTAGATACCAACCAGTTAATCCGGGCGTCCTTGACTTTTTCGAAACCATGCTATATTGCTTGGTGAAAATGTGTAAACTACTTGTCGACCACAAAAACGGAGCTTGAGAATTGAGAGGTATGAAATTCATCTTCATAACGGGCGGCGTATTATCTTCCCTGGGGAAGGGGCTTGCGGCAGCATCCATTGGGGCACTCATGGAAAGTAGAGGGCTTACGGTCACCTTTCAGAAGCTCGACCCTTACATTAATGTTGACCCGGGGACCATGAATCCTTTTCAGCACGGCGAAGTCTTCGTTACTGACGACGGGGCGGAAACCGACCTGGACCTGGGACATTATGAGCGTTATACCCAGACCACCATGGGTAAAAAGAATAATTTTACTTCCGGCAGTATTTATTATTCTGTCATAACCAAGGAGCGAAGAGGGGATTACCTTGGCGGTACGGTCCAGGTAATTCCTCATATAACAGACGAGATCAAAAGCTGCATCAATAAGTTGCGGGAAGACGGTGCTGATCTGGCGATAATCGAGATCGGGGGCACCGTGGGCGACATAGAAAGTCTTCCCTTTCTGGAAGCAATAAGGCAGTTCAGGGTTGATGCCGGGAAGGAAAACGTTGTTTATATTCACCTAACCCTGGTTCCGTATATCAAAGTTGCGGGAGAACTCAAAACAAAACCTACCCAGCATAGTGTCAAGGAGCTGAGAAGTATCGGTATTCAGCCGGATATATTGCTTTGTAGAACCGAAAGATACCTGACACCGGAAGTCAAGGCGAAAATCGCCCATTTTTGTGACGTGGAACCGGATGCCGTGATCACGGCCAAGGACGTTGAAACCATTTACGAGGTTCCGCTCGTGTTCCACAAAGAAGGTCTGGATGAAAAAATAGTAAAACTTTTGAACATATGGACGCGAAGGCCTCATTTGAGAGCCTGGGAGATGCTGGTTGAGCGGATCAAGAATCCTTCGAAGGATGTCACCATAGCCGTGGTTGGCAAGTACGTTGACCTGCGTGAATCTTACAAAAGCCTCAACGAGGCGCTTATTCATGGTGGTTGTGCCAACGACGCCAGGGTCAACATACGGTACGTGGACTCGGAGGAAGTTGAAAAAGAAGGTGGGGAAGAGCTGGTAAAAGATGTTGATGGGGTTCTGGTCCCCGGTGGGTTCGGGTCGCGAGGGATAGAAGGGAAAATCAAGGCCATAAAGTACGCCCGGGAAAACCGTGTTCCTTTCTTCGGGATATGCCTGGGAATGCAACTGGCCGTGGTGGAATTCGCCCGAAACGTGGGAAAACTTGAGGGGGCTCACAGCGAGGAATTCAATCCGCATACCCCGTATCCTGTCATATACCTGATGAGGGAATGGTTTGATTATCAAACGCAGAAAATAGTTTACCGTGACGAGAAAAGCGATTATGGCGGCACAATGAGACTGGGCGCGTATCCGTGTATCCTCGAAAACGACAGCCTGGCATATTCGGCTTACAGGACAAGGGAAGTGTTCGAAAGGCACAGGCATCGTTATGAATTTAACAAGGAGTATTTCGACACCCTGGGAGAGGCAGGCCTGCGATTTACCGGAATGTCTCCGGACAGGAGCCTTGTTGAAATAGTTGAACTCAAGGAACACCCGTGGTTCCTGGGATGCCAGTTTCACCCCGAATTCAAATCACGACCGATGAAGCCACATCCTCTTTTTGCGTCGTTTATCGAAGCCGCGCTTAAGCGCAAAGAGAACAGCGGACAATAGAGCGGAATGGCGGAATTGATAGAAAAGGTATTCAAAAACGGTGAATTTTTCCTGATTGCCGGCCCCTGTGTCATAGAAAATCCGGAGCACACGTACCGTGTCGCCAGGAAGTTGAAGGAGCTCTGTGAAAGACACGGACTGCTCTACGTCCTGAAAAGCTCCTATGACAAGGCAAACAGGAGTTCCATAGATTCTTTCAGGGGACCCGGATTGCAGGAAGGGTTGAGGATTCTCGCTTCAATAAAGAGAGACCTCCGTATTCCCGTTACCACCGACGTGCACGGTGTATCAGAGGTGGAAAAAGCTGCCGAAGTAGTGGATATAATACAGATTCCTGCTTTTCTTTGCCGGCAGACCGATCTGCTCGTGGCTGCCGGGGAAACCGGAAAGGCGGTGAATGTAAAAAAAGGCCAGTTCATGGCGCCTTGGGACATGCGTAACGTGGTTGAAAAAATCGCTTCCACGGGAAATGAGAACATAATGCTCACGGAGCGCGGATCTGTTTTTGGTTACAACAATCTCGTGGTCGATTTCAGGTCCCTCGTCATAATGAAAGAGTTCGGAGTGCCCGTGGTTTTTGATGCCACTCACAGTGTTCAGCTTCCGGGAGGAAAAGGGAAGTGCTCCGGTGGCAGAAGAGAGTACGTGTGGCCGCTCACAAAAGCAGCTCTGGCTGTCGGGGTAAATGGAATATTTATGGAAGTCCACGAAAACCCTGACAGGGCGCTCTGTGACGGACCCAACTCGATGCCGCTGCATGCGATGGACGAAGTGATTGAAGAACTAAAGAAACTTTCACTCATGGACTGGGGAGGAATAAATATTAGCTGAGTCGGCCTGAAGCGATGGGCTGCTTCAGAGTTTTTCGTTCTTGTTGAAGAGGGGGCCATGGAAGTACCGCGATATCTTTTGAAAAGGCTGAAACCGATCAGGTTGCTGCTTCTTGATGTAGACGGGGTATTGACCGATGGGGGCCTGGTTTATCACGATGATGGATCGGAGAGTAAAGTTTTTGACGTAAAGGATGGGCACGGAATAAAACTGCTTCAACGTGCCGGAATTGAAGTGGGATTTTTGACGGGGAGATATTCCAGGGCGGCGAGGAACAGAGCGAGAGATTTGGGCATAGAGCTTGTCCTGGAAGGAATAAAGAACAAGATTAAAGCGTATGAAGAAGTGTTAACCAGGAAAAATTTGAGCGATGAAGAAGTTGCATTTATGGGAGACGATTTAGTCGACATTCCGGTACTCAGGAGAGTAGGTCTCGCTGTTTCTGTACCGGATGCCTGCCAGGATGTGTTTCCATACGTTCACTATATTACCCAGCACTCTGGCGGTAAGGGAGCGTGCCGGGAGATATGCGAAATGATCCTCAAAGCACAAAAGAAGTGGTCGTCTGTAACTGACCGATATTTTGAGGATTAACCTCTTCTACTCGAAGTTTTTCTTCCCCGCATCGGGTCGACAAGATAAACTTTACAGTAAAAAGGCTTAAGTGATATAGTTCGAATAGTGATACGTGTTATTTGTTTCGTCAAATCAAGAGATTACCCTTTTGAGATGTTCAAACGAACTGAGAATTTCTTCAAGATATATTGAAACGTTACGATGAATTTCTGGAAGTAACATGAAGGAAAGTGTTTTCAAACAAAAACGTATGCTGAAACTCTGGAGACTATCCCTGGGAGTAATAACGGTACTCTTGATAAGCGTTCTGGCATACGGATGGTGGGATAGCTCCCGGTGGGAAATCCCGGACAGGGGTGCAAAAATTAAGCTTGACGCTGATATGGTGATTAAAGGCGTTGATTACACCGAGGTGAGAAAAGGGGAGAGGCTGTGGGAGTTGCATGCTAAACAGGGTAGATACTATTCGAAAAGGAATCAAACCCTGCTTGGTGACGTAAAAGTTGTCGTCTATTTGAAAAATGGGAAAAAGGTTTATATTACCTGTGATAGAGCGGTTATGGACGTGAAAACCAAGGACATTGATCTGTTTGGCAGGGTCACACTTACCTCCGGCCCCTACACGCTAACCACGGACTCCCTTCATTACCACGACAACAAAAGGGTTATCAAAACAAGAGATCGGGTTATAATGACGGGAAACGGGATGGTTCTTAAGGGACACGGATTGTCTTTTGATATAGAGAAAAGGAAGTTGAGGATTGACTCGACGGTGGATTGTCTTCTGGGAGGAAACATCCTTGCCCGTTTTGGATAGGAGACTACTCAGGGCATGGAGCAGGGGGACATCGAAGACCCTCCTCCGGAGGGTTGTAAATCCGCCTCGGGAGGATCGAAGATCCGCCTCCGGCGGACGCAGGGAGGGAATATTGAGCTGGAACAAGCAGGGACCGAACAGCGGTGTTGTGGGTATGCGCTGCCCTGAGCTTGTCGAAGGGCCGAAGAGGCGCTACGGAGTCGTGCTGTTCGTGGCTTTCTGTATTTCACTGGTTTTTTTTAGCAGCGGTGTGGAGTCAGCGAAGAAAAAGGGTAAGAAAGACTCGAAAAATGAGCCCATTCACATCGTCAGTGACAGGCTGGAAGTAAACCAGGGAAAAAGAGAAATCATATTTCTGGGGCACGTAATGGCCAAGAAAGGTGACCTTACCGTCCTGGGAGACCGGATGACTGTTATTTACAGGAGTTCGGGAAAAAAATCTGGCACGAAATCCGGGAGCGGGAACCCGGCTTCGGATATTTCTTCTGCACAACAAATCGAAAAAATTCTTGTGGAGGGGAATGTTAAAATTTCCAAGGGAGACATCGTTGCAATTGGTAACAAGGCTACCTATTATCAAAGCGTGGATAAGCTGGTTCTGGAAGGAAACCCGCGGGTGAGTCGCGGGGGTGACTTTATTTCCGGCAGAAGAGTTATAATACTGTTGAAGGAGAACAAAAGCATAGTCGAGGGCGGGCGAAACGAGCCTGTAAAGGCCACGATTCACCCCAAGTCCGGGAAGCTAATCAGCCAGTGAACCGATGAGTGTTTTGAGGACAAAGAATCTGGTAAAGTCATATCGTGGTCGTGTCGTGGTAAACAGGGTGAATATCCGGGTTGAAGCGGGAGAAATAACCGGGCTGCTTGGCCCGAACGGGGCGGGCAAGACGACCACCTTTTACATGATTGTGGGATTGATCAGGCCTGACGATGGGCAGGTTTTTTTTGATGATGACGAGATAACCGATCTGCCCATGTATTTGAGGGCAAGGTTGGGAATTACCTACCTGCCACAGGAACCCTCGGTCTTCAGAAAGCTGACCGTTTCAGAAAACATAATGGCTATTCTTGAGACGCTGAATCTGCCCGAAAGCACGCGCAGGGAGAGGCTGGAGGAGCTTCTCAACGAACTGAATATAGCACACCTGTCCAACAACAAGGCATTCAGTCTCTCGGGCGGCGAAAGACGTCGTGTAGAGATAACGAGGTGTTTGGTCATATCCCCGTATTTCATGCTGCTGGACGAACCTTTTGCAGGTATAGATCCGCTTGCCGTGATAGATATTCAAAACATAATAAAAAAGTTGAAAGAAAAAGGAATAGGTATTCTTGTTTCAGATCACAATGTTAGAGAGACTCTCAAGGTATGTGATCGGGCGTACGTTATGCACCAGGGTGAAATACTGGAGCAGGGAAGTCCTGAGAAGATTGCAAACAGCGAGGTGGCAAGAAGATTCTATCTGGGGGATGAATTCAGTTTAGGGGTATAAAGAGGAAATATATATGGCATTGGAACTAAAGCAGCAACCCAAGCTTACGCAGCAACTGGTAATGACTCCGCAGTTGCAGCAGGCTATAAAGCTCCTGCAGTTATCCAGGCTGGAGCTTGTTGAAACGGTGCGCCAGGAACTTGAATCTAACCCGGTGCTGGAAGAAGAAACGTATGAGATCAGTGAAACAGAAGACAGCGCTTCCGGGGAGAAAAGTGAAGCTGAAAGCAATCAACCTCTAGAAGAAGTGGTGGTGAAGGAAGAGCCCCCGGAAGACTTCGACTGGGAGTCTTACATAGAAGAATACAGCACTGGTTCTCCGGCTATTGTTGAGAATGAATACTTTAAGGACCTGCCCCCGGTAGAAAACAGGCTTGTCAAGAAGGCATCCCTGGATAGTCATCTGATGTGGCAATTGAGGCTTTCCAATTTTACTGACGATGAGAAAAACATCGGGGCAATCATTATAGGGAACCTCGATACATCGGGATATCTCAAGGCAAGCGCGGAAGAAATCGCGGAGATGGCGGGTGCAGATCTTGATACGGTAGAAAAGGTTCTTGGAAAAATCCAGGAATTTGACCCTGTGGGAGTTGCAGCCAGGGACTTAAAAGAATGCTTGCTCATTCAAGCAAGGAATCTTGATCCCCCAAATGAGCTTGTGATCGAGATTATTTCAAGTCACCTGCACGACCTGGAAAACAAGAATTACTATGCTATATCGAGGGCTCTTAAACGTCCTCCCGAGGAAATTGAACGGGCTATTAATATAATTACCAGCTTTGATCCCAGGCCCGGACTTGCCTACAACGAGGAAGAGGTACAATACATAAGTCCCGATATATACGTCTTCAAAGTGGACAATGAGTTTGTAGTGGTTCTCAACGAAGATGGACTTCCGAAGTTGAAAATTAGCTCTTTCTATAAAGACGCTCTGAAAAAAGACGGAAATTTCTCTGATTTTACCAAGGACTATATCCAGGAAAAGCTGAGGTCGGCTTCATGGCTGATAAAGAGCATACATCAGAGACAGAGAACGATATACAAGGTTGCAAAAAGTATCGTTAAGTTTCAAAGGGAGTTCTTCGAAAAGGGTATCACGCACCTCAAGCCTATGGTGTTAAGGGATGTGGCTGAGGACGTGGGCATGCATGAATCTACGATAAGCAGGGTCACTACCAACAAGTACATGCACACTCCACAGGGAATTTTTGAACTGAAATTTTTCTTCAACAGCTCCATCAATAGTGTTGTTGGTGAATCGGTTGCCTCCGAAAGTGTAAAGGAAATGATCAGGAGGATAATCCAGGGCGAAAACCCGGAAAAACCCTACAGCGACAAAAAGATCGTGGAACTTTTGCGGGAACAAAATATAAAGATTGCGAGAAGAACAGTGGCCAAGTACCGGGAAATTATGGGTATTTTACCTTCCAGTAAGAGAAAAAAAGCGGTCTGGAAAAATCTGAAAAAGAAAAAGAAGTAGCAGAGAATTAACCCTTACTACACTGCCAAAGGGAGGAGACAGGTATGCAAATTTCGGTAACTTTCAGGCGAGTTGAACCCTCGGAGAACCTCAAACAGTATGCTATTGAGAAAATTTCCAGGGTTCAGAAATACCTGGACACACCTGCTGAAGCCCATGTTGTATTGACTGTGGAGAAATTCCGTCACATCGCTGATGTGACGATAAGCGCCGATGGTGTTAGAGTTAACGGTGTTGAAGAAACCGAGGACCTTTACTCGGCCATAGACATGGTGGTAGACAAGCTTGAGGCTCAGATAAAGAAACATAAGAATAAGTTTCGGAGGAGAAAGGGGGCCGGAGCAAAGGGTAAAGAACTCGAAAGCGTGGAAGAATCCGAGTTTGCGGAAGACTCAGAACCCAGGGTCATAAAGTCAGAAAAATTTTATGCCAAGCCGATGGATATAGACGAAGCGGTAATGCAACTGGAGCTTTCTGACGACACCTTCTTGGTATTTACAAATGCCAGAACAAATAATATAAATGTAATTTACAAGCGAAAAGATGGAAACTACGGGTTAATCGAGCCATCGTAATGGTTTTCGGGCGGTCTTTTAAATGTGACAAAAATCCTCGGGAAAATGGTTGAAGGACTTCTATGAAAATACTGGATATTCTGCCTAAGGAAGCGATAGTGCCAGAGCTGAAGGCGAGGACGAAGCGGGAAGTACTTGAAGAGTTGAGTGAAACACTTGTTGGAGTAAAGGATTACCTGAAGCGGGACGAGTTAGTAGAGGTTCTGATGGAGAGGGAGCGGCTGGGAAGCACGGGTATTGGGGAAGGAGTGGCGATACCTCATGGAAAATTGAAAGATTT
>JALXAI010000516.1 GCA_026992215.1 Desulfobacterales bacterium
TTTCCTTCGGCCATCTCAAGTATCGTGTAATCGAATTCTTTGCGGGCGACAAAATCGATAGCCGTGGATGCCTGCAGGGTTTCTTCGGGCAACACGCTGGGATGGGGACCTACCATCCCTACCAATAGCTTTGACGGATGGTTTTCTTTCAATGTTCTTGCCGTTTCCACATCCTTCAGAAATGATGGCGTGCTGGTGTATATCACCACGGCATCGAATTTCTTTGCGATTTCTACAACATCCTGCAGTTCAAGATGATCTGCCGGGGCATCCAGAACCCTGCTTTCTTTGACGAGGCCTGCCGAATAGCAGAGCCACGTCGGATACCAGAAAGATGATACTTCCCTTGTCGCCTGGTAACGTGAACCTGCTCCCCCGTCAAAATTCTTATAAGCCGGCGGATTCAAAAACAATACTTTCATACGATACTGGTTCCTCTTCCGATTCCTGTTAATATTGCAAAAAAATTCCCTTTAAGTTCGCGTAATCACGCGTCCGCGAGGACGCGTGAGTTTATACCCTGCTGCAGCCCCGGGTCAAGGGAGAAAATCTAAAATATATTATCCATAAAACCACGCCAAATACGTAACTTCCCACTGTCGCGCCCCACAGGAACCATTCCAGCTTATTAAATACTGCCAGAACGGCAACGAGGTACGCGAAGTCCCTGCTCGCCAGCTTATCAAAGACCTCAAGTGTCTTCCTATTATACCGTTCTTCCAACCTGAATATACAATAATAGGCCGAAAAAGCGGCAAAGGCAACGCCCAGTATTAAAAACCACAGGCACTTGAGATAGAGCGGATTTCCGGTTTCCCGGTAAAACCCGAGGGGCAAAGCTACGAAAACCGCGGCATGAACCACGTTGTCCGTTATGATGTCGAGGTAATGTCCGAAAGTGGAATCCTTGAGGGTCAACCTTGCTATTTCCCCGTCGACCCCGTCCACCATTATGCAAAACAAGAAAAGGAGAGAACCCAGGAGCCTGTGGATGTAATCCGGCCGGGAGAGAAACCAGGCGCCAACGAGCCCGATACTCATGCCAAAAAAGGTGAACCAGTTCGGATGGAGCCCCGTGGATACAAGGCGCCGGCTTAAAAAACGGGAAATATTCCTGTCAAAGTTCCTGGCCATAAATCCGTCTGTGGCAGCAGTCTGCAACCCGAGGGTACCAAGCAGCCTTTTTTCTGCCTCGGCAACCGAATCGAGGGCCTCAGTTACCGGGTATGGCAGACCCGGAGAAGCATAAATAACTGTGCTTTTTTCCACGATATTATCGGGTAATGTATCGGAGAAAAATGCTCTTTCCACGATATTTTTCAGTCCCCGGGGAGTCGTAAAGGTGACGGCCGGCAACTTTAACATCCAGGGCGAATTCTGCCCGCCACCGGGGTTCTCCAGCAAGACGGGTTTATCCGAGCGATAGTTGATAAGGTTCGAGAGGGAAAGCCTGTCTATCACCAGGTTTCCCCATGAAATGATCAGGTCTCTGTCTTCCTTGAACCAGACTCCAGCCAGTTTCTCAAAACCGTTGACAAATTCCGCAAAGGAAGCGCAATGGCTGTCGGGTACCAGGTCTGATATAACCCTGATACTTTCCCGATGCCTCGGGTGATAAAGGCAAAAAATATCCCCCGCACCACTTTTTTTTGCCACCATGACCAGCCTTCGCAACACGGGAACGCCGTACACTTCGAGCACCGCGTTTTTGCCAGCCAGTATTAATACATCAGGTTTCATAGTACTTTCTTTCGAGGTTCAGTGGCCCTGATTTCAAAAACCCAGAGCAATTTACCTTCCCTTCTCTCCAATTTCAACTCCTTTGGCATTTATTACAAAAATGTATGCATTTTGTTTTGACAAGGCTTCGTCGAAGGGTAATATATTAATAAGGAACAGGCTACCCCAGTACAAGCCATTTT
Source organism: Desulfobacterales bacterium (assembly GCA_026992215.1). Classification (GTDB taxonomy): domain Bacteria; phylum Desulfobacterota; class Syntrophobacteria; order B119-G9; family B119-G9; genus B119-G9. The sequence continues at coordinate 1,923 of JALXAI010000516.1, forward strand.
CTTGTTTTTTCTGATTTTGCGGCTCGAAAAATAGTTGATAACCACTCGGGACAGCTATGGATTATAACCGGCTGACGCTAACATTTAACGGTGCGAACAGCAATCTTGAAAAGATGTTTAATGATCATTATTTCAAGAGCGTCCTCGGAATAACCAGGTTTTCCCTCATTGCCGGATTATTTTTGTATGCAGTATTTGGTTTTCTGGATGCGATCATGTTGCCCGAGCACAAGGGTCAAACCTGGTTCGTTCGTTATGCCATCATTTGTCCCCTGATATTTGCCACATTTCTTTTCAGCTATCACAGGAGCTACAAAAAATACTGGCAGCTCTCGCTGGTAGTTGTAATTTTCTGTGCGGGTATTGGAGTCCTGTACATGATAACGGTAGCTCCCCTGGAAGTCGGGTACCTGTACTATGTGGGATTGATACTTGTAATCTTTTTTTGTTACGCATTTTTCAGAACGCGCTTCATATGGGCTACCATCACTTGCTGGCTGCTGGTCTTAATTTACGGTGTAATTGCTATCTGGGTTGTTCCCACGCCAACCAGTATCGTCATAAACAATAATTTCTTCTTTGTTGCCGCAAATATAGCAGGTATGTTCGCCTGCTATTCCATTGAGTATCATGAAAGAAAAAAGTTCTACCTCTATCATCTTCTCGAAGAGGAGAGAAAGAAAGTCAGGGAAACAAACCAGATGTTGCGTGAAAAGGTGAAAGAACTGGAGCAGGCCTCTGCGAAGATCAAGACTCTAAGCGGCATGCTCCCGATATGTGCAAGGTGCAAGAAAATCCGGGATGACCAGGGCTACTGGAATCAGCTTGAAAATTACCTGAAAGAACATACCGACGCCGAATTTACCCATGGTATATGCCCGGAGTGTGCCAAGGAATTATATTCGCTGAACATATCCGGAAAAAAAACAAGAAAGTAACCGTTCTTCGCCCGGGTACTGCCCTTTGCCCTCCGTGAACTTTCTTGGATCCTCACGGATAACGAGTAAATCTGATTAAGTGAATTAAAGGGACGAAGTTTAAAATATTCCATGTCCTTAACCGCATAAGCCCGCCTTTCGAGAACTTTAATTTACCTGCCAAAGTTTTGCACACGAATCGTTGACGATCAGTGAAGGCATCACTGCGGAATTTCTGAATTTCTTGCACGGTTAATTTCTATAAATCACTAAAACAACAGGAAAGTTTCAACCGTGGGTTGATTTGCCGCAATGCTCTGGCCTCCGTTATATAACGTAAACTGGACGTATCTTTCGACGGCAGCCCTTTATAGCCGATATGGATGGAAAATACATACTAATAGCCAGTTGAATCGGGGAAAGTTCATATTTTTGATAGTACATCCCCTTGACCTTAGAGCCTTCGACAGGCGCAGGGCATCGCAGGCGCAGGCACCGCCCTTTGCCCCTTCGATAAAATCAGGGCACCGGCCTTTGCCTTTGACGAGCTCAGGGCACCGCTTGAAATAGGTGTTGCTCCGGCTCTCCGGGAACGACTTAAACACCACTTGATGATATCAGGCTAATTATTTCGCAGCGAATCTGACTTCTAAATGTTCTTCTGCCTTATCGATCTCATCGAAAATATATTACTCGGGTGTAACCAAAATTTTACTGCGAAACCTTGGAACTTAAGTTTTACTATGAAACTTTAAAGTGTTATATTATTAACCCTGATAAAATGTGTATGCTCTGAATGCCGCGCACCGGTTTTGCCCAACGAGTGTGCTACCATACCGTTGTTTTGCTTAACTCTCATGTGTTTTCACAGCGGCAATGCCCGCGGCACTGACAACAATTAGCCAGAAATTTGATCATATTTATTATTCGTTTAAACCTGCTGGCCGGATGCAGCATTGGCCTCCAGCGAGAGGAAATTGCTTATGTCATGAAACCTGAAGTTATCGTCTTGAGAAAGAATTCAGAACAAGGTTCAATTTACCTATTTTCCGCCATTGAGAAAGGCAAGATAAACGAGGACGTTCAAATCGGCCTTATTTTGGACGGTTTTGGATACAGGACTTAGGGGTCGTCCGGAACGCTGTTTTCCAATAGAGAGTTGACCGGTCCTCACGCCAAGCAGAGATCGGAATGCTACTGCGATATTAACAGGTAGGCGATTGGATCTTAAATACAAGTTCAGTGATTATGAATAGGAATTGCAAACAAATCGCTGTACCGATTGCTCTGCCGACGCACAGATGGGTTTTGCTTGTTTCGAAAAAGTCAGCATTGCAGTTTCCATGGTTGCAGGTAACTGTGCCTTCGACACTGAAGGTCAGGTTACCAAATTGATGGCGGAGAAATAAATGCTCAAGACGATACCACGTACTATTTCACACAAACGGCATTCTCAATTTTCGTCTATATTGTTTCCATTCCTGTACTATTTCCCCACCACTCTTCTGCCACCAGGGTTATTTCAGGTACAATCCGTGTTTTCGAAAGTGCTAAACGGCATGCCCGGAGAAAAAACGACGCTTACGTACACTCGCAGAATCGAATCGCATATAGGGTTCGGTATGAAAATAATCACCTTCTTGCTTCTGGTGTTCGTATTTATGTTTAATTCAGCCAGTGCAAAAGAGAGAAGGGCTTTTCACTGGGTGGACGATGCCGATGCTTCGCCACTTATTTACTGTGGAAAGGACGGAAAGCCTGCCGGCATTTTTTACGAGATAATGACTGAGGCATTCCGTCGCCTTAACATTCCCCTCAAAGTAGATACCTATCCCTGGGCTCGAGCGCAAAAGATCGTGGCCGACGGCAAAGCAGACGGAATGATTACCGTCCTCACTAACGCCAGAAAACGGCTCTTTCGTGGTTCCGATCCCATTCTCCTGGCTTCCGAGTATGTATTTACCAACAAGAATAATCCCAGATTAAAAGAAATTTTGTCCATACGGTCGTTAAAAGAACTTCGGGCTTTCAGAGTAGTCGAAACAATCGGTTCAGGATGGACGAAAGAAAACTTAAAAGGGGTTGATATAACATGGGTTCCAACAGCAGAGAATGCTTTCAATATGCTCATTAAAGGCCGCGTGGATATATATCTCGCAAATAATTTCTCCGGGGTGGCCTTTATTAAAAGAAAGATAGAGGAAGGGGGGGCGTTTTCCGAAGGTTATAAAAACATAATCGGAAGTCCGCACCCACTGAAAACGATCGCTTTTCGCCTGTTAATCAGGAAAGATTCGCCCTTCGTCGGGATTCTCGATGATTTTAACAAGACCATTCACCAGATGCAGGTGGATGGAATCATCCAGCATATTCTCGAAAGGGAGCACCTCTCACGATGAATTCAATGGGAAGCCCGGAATGGTTAAAAAGCAAAATCGGGAGACGATTCGCTCTATACGTGATTTTCCTGGGAATAGTAATGGCCATGGCGCTTTCCTTCCTTATATCTTATCAGCATTACAAAAACAGACTCTCCTACCTCAAGACCGAACTAGATAACATAGTAGCAACCAGCAAGTCATTCATAGAGGAAAGTTTATGGATACTGGACATTCGCTCACTGAACCTCGTAATGCAGGGCTTTCTGATCAACAGCGATATCGTGTTTGCTCAAATCACCGATGAAAACGGAAAAAGCATAGTCAGCAATGGAGTTCTGGACGCAGACAATGACATAATAAGAACAGTTCCCCTGTATCATAAGGAAAAGGGAAAAATTTTTTTTCTGGGCAAACTTACGATCGCGGCCTCGAAGATGTCGGCTATCAAGGAAGCCAAGGCCTCGATTATGACAACCCTTTTCCAGAGCCTGTTATTGATGTTCATTATCTCCGTCAGTATCATTTACATTTTCTGGCATCTGGTTTCCAGGCATCTGATTGCGATTCAGGAATACACCAAGCGCATCACGCTGGACGAGCAGCAGGAGCCTCTGGCACTGGATCGTCCCGTTAACAAGTACACGAAAAACGATGAACTGGCCAGCACGGTAGATGCCATAAATCGTATGTACCAGAAGGCGATCGAAGCCTACCGGAAACTGGAAAACGAAACATCGGAAAAAATCAAGCTCGAACAGCAATTCCGACAGGCCCAGAAGATGGAATCCATTGGCCGGCTAGCCGGAGGCATCGCGCATGATTTCAACAATTTTCTAAGCGTGATCCTGGGTTACTCCGACCTGCTGCTTGCTGAGCTGCCCCCCGACGACCCAACGGCCGAGCAAGTAGAGCTCATTCGCGATGCAGGGAGCAAAGCCGCAACGCTGACGCGGCAATTGCTGGCCTTCAGCCGCAAGCAGGTACTGGAAAAAAAGATCATATCATTAAACGATGTCATACGGGAATTTGTAAAGATTCTGGGCAAAATAGCAGGAGAAGACATAGTATTTAAAACCCATCTGTCAGACGCCAGCTGTACTGTCGAGGCCGATCCGGCTCAAATCGAACAGATGCTCATGAACCTTATAGTGAACGCCAAGGATGCCATGCCAGGCGGCGGTGAAATAATAATCGAAACCGCCGAGATACAGGTTGACAAGATCTACCAGGAAAAAAACCTGGAGTTCAAGCCGGGGAAATACGTTTTACTGACTATCAGCGATACCGGGGAAGGCATGGAAGAAGAGGTCCTGTCGAAAATATTTGACCCCTTCTTTACCACAAAGGAACAGGGCAAGGGAACCGGGCTCGGCCTCGCCACCGTATATGGTATCGTTAAACAGCACGGCGGTTATATTTACGCGTACAGTGAAAAAAACATGGGAACAACATTTAAGATATATCTTCCGGCCACTGATAAAACTGTTGAAGAGGAAGAAAGTAAGTTTATCACCAAAGAGTTATCACAGGGAGATGAAACTATTCTGATAGTTGACGACAACGCATCCGTTCGTCGACTCATCATGGATACCCTGAAGCCCCTGGGCTACAATTGCTTGCAGGCATCGTCCGGTGAAGATGCGATCAAAGTAGTTCGTAAATACAAGGCCGAAATTCACCTGCTGCTGACAGATGTTGTTATGCCCGGCATGAGTGGCAGAGAGCTTGCGGAAATAATCCAGAAAGAAAGGCCGGGAATCAAGGTAATCTTCATGTCCGGTTACACGGAAGATTCCATTGCCATCCATGGCGTGCTCAAGCAGGGGATTAATTACATCCCAAAACCAATTACTCCCATTGCATTAACCCAAAAAATCAGGATCGTGTTGTCACGTAACTAAGAGCGATAACCGAAAGCCAGGCGCGGGAATACCGGCGGCAGAAACTCGCCGGCATTCCGTATCCGGCTATTTGTCCCGGAACCAAACTCCTTTTTCTCAAATTTGATACTCGGAAACTTACGATACCTCCCTTGAGAGATACGACATTTTTGTACGTCTTATTTTTGTTTTTGCGTTCTTGCCCATAATCCTGTCAGCCTAATGCCAGAAGACACTGAAAAGAACAGGTTCCTTTGAGAGGAGAAAACTGGATAGTGGATTTTTTGAAGTATTGCCTGGTTGAGGAGGTTGAAAGGGTTGAGCACTCTTTTCATTCTTCCCTTTGTCCCTCGTCCCTTGCAGCTTGGACCGCCAAAACGGCAGGGTACCAGGTTCCCGAATCAGGGTGGAAAAACACGGATGAAAAGCACAATGAAAGGAAAAGCATCGCTTGCTACAGTTAACTTTACATAACGATTAACAAATAACTCCCCTAAACCTCTTGGTTGCAATTCCGCCGCCCTGCTGGTTTGGTTTTTCAATGTCCCTGATACTTCGCTCCCCGCGCCACCAACCTTATTGACGTGTGCCACCTGGTATTTACAACTTGTGCGTTAAATATCCAGGCGAGAAAAATGAACAGGCGCCCTGCCAGAAGTTAAATCATGAGTCGTTTTCTGACCAATCTGCCCTATGGGTTTCTCGCAAAGGCGTGCGATTACATTTTTAAATACGCGATCTCCAGGAATCAACAATACCCCCGTCGTTTTCTCACGGGGAGGAGAAGAACTTCGGGAGCTACCTTTTTCAAGGTGACGTCTCATCGTGCCGGAATTGCCCCTGTTCATTTTTGAGCGCCGGAAATAATGGGGCACCTTCCCAGCGCTTTGACCCGGGGAACCTATCTTCCGGGGCATTCGGCAGCGATTTTCTCGCTAACCTTTCCTTCAAAAGATGACCGGAATTTTTTCTCGAACTCGGAAGCCAGCTTCAACGCTGCCTCCTTGAATTCATCCTTGTCCTTCCAGGTATTTATCGGTTTCAAGATCTCGGACGGAACACCGGGGCACTCTCTGGGAATCCACACCTTGAATACCGGATCCTGTTCATAGCCCACGTCTTTAAGCTCCCCTTCCAGCGCCGCTCTTACCATTTTTCTCGTGAGGTTAATGTCCATTCTTTTTCCCACGCCATACGGGCCTCCGCTCCAGCCTGTGTTTACCAGGTAAACATCAACACCGAATTTTTTCATCTTCTCACCGAGCAGATGGGCATAATCCGATGGCAGTCTCGGCATAAAAGGCTCACCGAAAAAACGGGAAAACGTTGTCTGGGGCTCAACAATTCCCGTCTCCGTTCCGGCAAGCTTCGAGGTGTATCCCATCATAAACCAGAACATTGCCTGCTCAGGGGTAAGTTTTGATATAGGTGGCAATACACCATAAGCGTCAGCAGTGAGAAACAGGATAGATCTTGGGTGACCGGAAACCGACGATTCTTTGATATTGCTAAGGTAACTAAGAGGATAAGAAGCCCGTGAATTGGGAGTAAACCTGCTGTCATCCAAGTCAAAGGTTCCGTCCGGGTAAACCATGAGGTTCTCGACAATCGCCCCATGATTCAGGTAATAATCGGCATGAAAAGTAGCATTGTAAATCTCCGGTTCTTTTTCGGGATCAAGGTTAATCAACTTCGCATAGCAACCGTTTTCGAAGTTGGCAATTCCCTTATCGTCCCAGCCGTGCTCATCATCACCAAGCAATGCCCTTTCAGGGTCTGCAGAAAGTGTTGTCTTTCCGGTGCCCGAAAGGCCCAGGAGAAGCGCAGAGCTGCCGTCTCCGCCTTCATTGGCCGAGCAATGAAGGGGCAGGATATTGTATTCCGGCAGGTAAAAATTCATAACTGTAAACATCAGTTTTTTTATGGATCCCATGTAAGCCGATCCGTAGACTATGCCAACCCTCTTGTCAAAATCCGCCACCACTGCCATATCAGAAGTATTTCCGTCAGGAAGCTTCCTGAGCCTGCCGGCATACTTCTCGGCCATAACCTTATCAAGAGGCAACGCCAGCAGTAAAAAAGGGCTCGCATAAAAAATGCTCTTCGTAATGTCTTGCGGAACGGGCCTGAACATGTTGTCGATAAACAAAGCATGAAGCGGGCTATCGGTGATACATCGGACTGGCAGCGCGTAGGAGGGATCCGCGCCCACAACCCTGTCCAGAACGTAAATAGTTCTCTTACTACGCAAAGCTACGATAGCATCATCAAACAGCATCTCGAACGTGTCAGGCTCAAGAGCGATAGCGTTCGGCGAAGTCCAGTCGATTATGTTCTCACTTTCTTTTCTTTTAACCATATATGTGTCTTTGGGGCTTCTACCCGACGACTCTACCGGCGTCCACGTAGCAAGGGTTCCGGTTTTTAAAACTATCGCATACTTTCGAGCCACCGAATCTTCAATCATTTTTTGCCGCGAAGGGTTCTCGATAACCGGGTGAAAACAGCCCAAAAGCCGCCCCACTTTTTCCATGTGCTCAGGCATAATTTTTTCCTCCTTGAAGTATGGTGCAAATCCGCGATCGATCCCAAAACACAAAACACGACTCCCCTGGCAAAAAATCTCGATAATCCAGTTAACATGGCATCATAGGTAAATAGGGGGGCAATACAGAGTGTTTTGGAAATGGCCGTAACGTCCGGATTCCCGGATGAGCAAAAAAGAAGTCATTTTGTATTCTACCAAACGTGCTTTAACAATGTTATAAATACTGCTCCACACCTAATAAAATCATAAAAAAGAGGGAGGAATGTCAAGGAAAAAGTAAGGCTTTCCATCGTTCACATGCTGTTTTTTTCCGAAATCAGATCAAGAAAGCCTTCGAACTCTCCCGGTAAAGGCGATCCGAAGGAGACTCTCTTGCCCGTTAAAGGATGTTCGAAGCTCAAAAAAGAGGCATGTAAGAGGTGCCTTTTCAGTTTCTGGATCCCTGACCGGACCCTGGCATCGAGAATTGTTTTTGCCCTTTTTTTGCCTCCGTATGTAACGTCGCCAACTACCGGATGCCCCATATAACTCAAATGAGTCCGAATCTGGTGGGTTCTTCCAGTCTTGATTTCTACCTCAAGTAAGCTGAATTCTTTGAATCGAGCTATCACCTTCCACAAGGTGATTGCCCTTCTCCCCCCTTCCGCCACTACCGCCATTTTCTTCCGATCCACTGGATGTCTGTTTATGCCGGTATCAATCAAGCCGGAATCTTTTTTCACGCTTCCGTAAACCAGGGCATGGTACCTTTTTTCTATACCGCCTTCTTTAAACTGACGCACAAGACTGGCGTAGGCTTCGGCAGTTTTCGCTACCACAAGTACCCCGGAGGTTTCTTTGTCCAGCCTGTGAACGATGCCTGGCCTGAGAGGTGTCCCTTGAGGAGCAAGAGTCCCACAATGGTAAAGAAGGCCTTGAACCAATGTTCCCTCATAATTACCGGCCCCGGGATGAACCACAAGACCGGCCGGCTTGTCCACTACAACTATTTGGCTATCTTCGTGGAGAAAATTCAATGGAAGTGGCTCAGGGCTTAGAGCACCGGTAACATCAGCCTTTTCCTGCAGGACCCCCCTTATTACATCTCCTTCCTTTACCAGGTAACTGGGCTTAGACGGACGTCCATTAACAAGAATTTTCCTTTCCTTGATAGCCTTTTTGGCACCCTCTCTTGATACGAAACCGGCATGCCTGACAAGATAAAGATCCAGCCTTGTCCCCGACTCGCTATCAGGCACAACAAGATCGATTAACCTTCCAGCCTCATTCACCAATCTCCCGCTCAATGACTCTTGCGATGCCCCTCCTCTTTCAAAGTTGTAAAGATCATTCGCCCGGCAGTTGTCTGGAGAACGGAAGTTACAGAAACATCCACTTCTTTGCCAAGATACTTGCTGGCGTTTTCCACCACCACCATGGTGCCGTCTTCAAGATACGCCACACCCTGCCCTTCTTCTTTGCCTTCCTTCATAATCTGAAGATGCAAAACTTCCCCGGGAAGAACAACAGGCTTCAGCGCACTTGCCAGCTTATTTATGTTCA